>CAISKJ010000381.1 GCA_903885885.1 uncultured delta proteobacterium | reverse complement strand
GGCCGCCGCGGGCGACTGGATCGAGCACGCCGCCGCGTGGATCGGCGTTGAGGCCGAGGGCGTCGACGCGGGGTGGACGGAGGTCTCAGGCCTCCTCACGGCCGCCGCGCCCGCGCTCGTCGTGCTGCCCGCGACGGCGGCGCTGCCCGCGCGCTGCGCGCTCTTGACAGGCCGTGTTTCTAGCGCATTTCGCGAAGTTCGCGTGCGCGCCCTGGGCCCCGACCTGCGCGAGCGCGCGGTGCCCGTCGAGGCCCTGCGCGCCGCCCTCGCGGGCCCCCTCGAGGCGCCCTTCGCCGAGCCCATCCGCGCGATGCTCGCGCGCGCCGGCGTGCCCCCGTGGCGCATGGCGCGCGCCCACCGCGAGATGCTCCGGCAGCGCCTCGGCGTGACGCGCGTCCGCGGCTGCTGGCTCCTGCGCATGGACCCGGGCGACGCGCTCGGGCGCCAGCTCCGTCACGCGGGCGTCGCGCGGAGGTTGGGGCGCATGCTCGCGGTGCAGCTCGGGCTCTACGCGCTCAGCGGCGTCGGGTGGTACATTCTGGGGCGCGGCGCGCTCGCGGGCACCCTCGACCGCGCGTGGCTCGCGGGGTGGGCCCTCACGCTGCTCACCACCGTTCCGCTGCAGCTCGTGGGCGCATGGCAGGGGAGCTTTCTCGCCCTCGAGGCGGGCGCGATCTTCAAGCAGCGCCTGCTGGCGGGCGCGGTGCGCCTCGACCCCGAGGTGGTGCGCCACCAGGGCGCCGGGGGCCTGCTGGGGCGCGTGATCGAGTCGTCGGCCGTCGAGGCCAGCGCCCTCTCGGGGGCCACCGCGTCCATCGCCGCGGCGCCCTCGCTGGTGATCTCCGTGGTGGCCCTCGGGGTGGGGCC
The DNA here is from genome assembly GCA_903885885.1 of uncultured delta proteobacterium. Lineage (GTDB taxonomy): Bacteria > Myxococcota_A > Polyangia > Polyangiales > CAISKJ01. Next base: position 2,044 of record CAISKJ010000381.1, on the reverse strand, counting down.
CGGCGGCGCGGTGAGCGCCGTCGCTTACGGGCTGTGGGTGCTCTTCGGCGTGCTCGTCGCGCTGCGCTACGGGGCCGCGCGGCGCGCGTGGACGCGCTCCCGCGTCGCCATGACCAACGACCTCGTCGAGCGCATGGTGGGCCACCGCACGCGCCTCGCGCAGGAGTCGCCCGCGCGCTGGCACGACGGCGAAGACAAGGCCCTCGAGCGCTACCTCGACGCCTCGCGGGCCCTCGACCGCGCGCAGGCGCTGCTCACGGTGGTGGTGCCGCGCGGGTGGACGCTCCTCGGCATCGCCCTCCTCGCGCCGGCCCTCGCGGCGTCGGCCTCGACGGCGGCCTCGCTCGCCGTGGGCGTCGGCGCGGTGCTGCTCTCGGGCGGCGCGCTGCGGTCGGTGACGAGCGGCCTCGTGAGCCTCCTCGCCGCGGGCATCGCGTGGCGCGAGGTGGCGCCGCTCTTTCGCGCGGCGGCGCGGCGCGCGGGGCCGGGCGCGCCGATGTTCGTCGCGGGCGCGGGCGCGGCCGATGAAGAGGCCGTGGTGCTCGACGCCAACGAGGTGGTGTTTCGCCACGAGGGCCGCGCCGAGCCCGTGCTCCGCGGGGTCTCGCTCAAGGTGCGCGCGGGCGACCGCGTGCTGCTCGAAGGCCCGTCGGGCGGCGGCAAATCGACGCTCGGGGCCCTCCTCGCGGGGCTGCGCGCGCCCTCGTCGGGGCTGCTCCTCCTGCACGGCCTCGACGCGCGCAGCGTGGGCGAGCTCGCGTGGCGCCGTCGCGTCGTGGCGGCGCCGCAGTTCCATGAGAACCACGTGCTCACCAACACGCTCGCGTTCAACCTGCTCATGGGGCGCCGCTGGCCTCCCACCGAAGAAGACCTCGTCGAGGCCGAAGCGCTCTGCCGCGAGCTCGACCTCGGACCGCTCCTCGACCGCATGCCCTCGGGCCTCCAGCAGATGGTCGGCGAGGCCGGGTGGAAGCTCTCGCACGGCGAGCAGAGCCGGCTCTTCATGGCCCGCGCACTGTTGCAGGGCGCCGACGTGGTCGTGCTCGACGAGAGCTTCGCGGCCCTCGACCCCGAGACCCTCCGCCGCGCGCTCGAGTGCGCCTTCCGTCGCTGCCCCTCGCTCATCGTGATCGCGCATCCGTAGTACGGTCGGCGCCCTCATGCGCACCGCGCCGCTCGCCCTCGCGCTCTGCCTCGCCACCACGTCGTCGCTCGCGCAGCCCGCGCCCCCCGCGCTCTGCGGCCACGCGCTGCGCCTCGGCCCGAACAACGCCCTCACCGGCGCGCGCACGGGGCCCCTCACGCTCGCCGCGGTCGCGGTCGCGTTCGAAGCCGTCACCCTCGCCAACGGCGCGGCGGTCGTCGCGCGCGTCTCGCGCGACGAGGCGCCCGTCGAGGCCCTGGTGTTCACCTGCGCGGGTGCGTCGGCACCGTCGCTCGCCTGGCGCGGATCGACCGCGTGGCGCGGCGAAGACGTGGGCGACCGCACGCGCGACGAGGTGCTCGCCGTCGACCTCGCGGGCCAGCGCGCCCTCGTCGTCGCGCGGCGCAGCGAGTCGCCGCGCCTGTGTGCCGTCGGCGCGACGATCACCGAGGCCTCGCGCGTCGACCCCGCCACGGCCACCCTCACACCCATCGCGGCCCTCGACCCGCTCGCGCTCACCGCCCTCACCGCGACGTCGGGCGCCCGCGTCGAGGCCGCCCCCGCGGCGCCCACGGCGTACGCGCCGCGCAACGTCGTCGCGTCGTCGGGCGAGGCGCGCGCCCTCTTCGACCGCAACCCCGCCACCGTGTGGACGCCCGCCGCCCACGGCTTCGTCACCCTCACGCTCCCGTCGGCGGCGCTCCGCGTCCGAGGCCTCGACCTCACGCCCGCGCCCTCCGCGCCGCGCGCGCTCACGGTGCTCATCGAGCCCGGGCCCCTGCGCTTCGACGTCGCGCTCCCGACCACGTGGCTGCGACCCGGACAGGTGTGGCGCGTCACGCTCCCCACGCCCGCGGGCGCGCGCTGCGTGTCGCTCGTAGCGCCCGCCGCCGCGCTCGC
>CAISKJ010000380.1 GCA_903885885.1 uncultured delta proteobacterium | reverse complement strand
GGTGCTCGTGTCGATCCAGCGGAGGCCCGGGCGCGCGCCCGAGAGCCGGCCGTCGTGCCCGGTGGCCACCGCGCCCACCACGTTGGGCGACGAGAGGCAGGTGAGCACCACGTCGGACTGCTCGGCGAGCTCGCGCGGCGTCGCGGCCACGCGCGCCCCGTCGGCCGCGAAGGGATCGGCGGCGCGCTTCGTACGGTTCCAGACGGTGAGGGGGTAGCCCTTGCGGAGAAAGTTGCGCGCGATGCCCGCGCCCATGATGCCGAGGCCTGCGACACCGACGCGCGGACGATCGTGACTGCTCATGGCCGGGCACTCTACACGCGCCACGAAGCCATCGGGAAGCCGCTACGGCGTCGCGGTGCCCGCGTTGCCGTGGCGGTCGACCACGCGCACGCTGGTGACGCCGGCCGCGTCGGGGATGGTGAGCGCGCCCATCGCGTCGGTGCGCTGGCCCGTGAGGACGCGGGTCATGCCGCCCGGGAGCGTGAGGGTCACGTCGACGGTGGACTCGCGCAGGGGAACGCGGCGGTTCGAATCGACCGTGAGGTCGAGGAGGCGCCACCCGTTGGTGGCCTCGTAGCCCGCGGTCACCTGGAGCGTCGCGCCCATGCGCGTGGCGCGCACCGAGAGCTCGCCCGCGGTCACGGTGAAGGGCGCGCTGTCGATCATGTAGCCGGTGCCCTCGACGTGAAAGCGGTAGCGCCCGAGCGCCACGCCGGGGCGCTGGGTGAGGTCGTCGGGGAACGCCGCGCCGATGGGGGTCACGGCCTGCCACTCGGCCACCCAGTAGTGCGTGCGCGGGGCCGAGGCGTTGTTGATGGGGTCGGGCGTCCACGCGAGCAGCACGTCGCCGTCGCGCACCGCGCGGCCGCTGTGGCGGGTGACGGCGGCGTACGTTCCGCTGCCGGCGGCGGTCTCGCGCTGCAGGGTGATCTTGGGCGTGCCCGCGCGCGGGTCTTCGCCGATCCACACGAAGTGCGCGAGGCCGAGGCGCGGCACCATGTCGACGGGCTGGGCGCGCGTCGGACGCGGCCCGAGGCGCGCCACCGACGGGACGAAGAGGTTGCCCGGCACCGTGGCGGGCACCGTGCCCGCGCGCGGGGCGGCGTCGGGCGCGGGCTGCGCCGGGGGCATGGTGGGGCGCCACACGGTGGCGCTGTCGGCCGCGGCGTTCTCGCGCATGGGGCTCACCGCGAGGCGCGCGAGCTCGAGCGCGCGCTCCATGATGTACTCGCCCTCGAGGGGGCCCCAGAGGTTGATCGAGGGCTCGTAGCCGCCGCGGAGCCAGTCTTCGGGGTGCAGCACGTACCCGACGTGGCCCTGCGCGTAGCCCACCACCACGGTGTGATCGGCGGGCACCGGGGAGCCCGCGCGCACGCGGTCGGCGAGGAGCGTCACGGGCTCGCCGGGGATGGTGATGAAGAGGTAGTCGTTGATGCGCAGCGACGAGAGCAGCGTGCGCGTGGAGGCGCAGAACACCTGGCGGTCGGGGAGCGGGAGGTCGAGCGCGGGGCCGAAGAGGTTCTGCACCTCCTCGACGCGCGAGCACGAGCGGTACGGCAGGAGCGAGAAGGTGCCCGGGAGCTGCGCCGCCGAGGGGAGCGCGGTGCGCACCGGGTCGCCGCAGAGGCCCGCGCCGTAGGGGGCGTTGAACTCGTCGACGGGCGAGCTCACCATGGTGCGCCCGGCGTCGGGGTCGTTCCACACGCGGCCGTCGGGCTCGCGCTCGCCGTCGAAGGGCGCGTACGAGAGCGCGCCGCCGCGCACGGTGAACGTGCGCCAGTCGGGCCCCAGGGGCACGGCGCGCGTCACCATCTCGAGCGACACGCGGTCGGTCATGCTCATGCCCGTGCGATCCCACGCGGCGCGAATGGGCGCTACGGCGTAGCGGCCCACCGTCTCAGACCGGGCGAAGTTGTAACACCCGCGGTGCCCCATGCAGTTGATGCCCCCGGAGCCGGCCGGCGACACGTCGCCCGCGGCGCCCTGCAGGTGCATCACCACCACGGGGCGGTCGAAGCTCTCCTCGACGGCCTCTGCGATCGCCGCGGGCGCGTCGCCGCTGGCGAGGAAGTTGTCGTCGCCCAGCACGGTGCCGTGGATGCCGAAGATCGGGAGCACCGCGAGGGGTGAGCCGTCCATGCGGTCGACGCGCACCACGAAGAGGTCGCGGTCCTTGCGGTTGCGCCCGTCGGGGAGGTCGTCGTTGTCGCCGCGGCGGTCGCGGGCGACGCGGTTCTCGGGGTCGAAGTTGCCGTCGTGGGCGATGCCGATGCGCGCGGGCTCGCGGGCCGCGAGGGCCGCCCGCGCGGTGCTCACGAGCGCTTCGAGGAAGCGCTGCCTGCTCTCGGCGCGCGCCACGCCGAAGCCCAGCCCGAGCGCCTCGTTGGAGACATAGTGGCCCCACGACGCGTGGCTGTGGCTCGTGGCGACGAGCACCTTGCCCGCGAAGCTCGGGCCGAGCGCCGCGGCGACGTCGACGGTGGCGCGGTCGTCGGCGACGCCCACATCGGCCTCGAGCAGCACCACCGTCTCGGCGCCCGCGGTGAGGGCCACGGCGCGCACGCGCGGCGCGCGCTCGACGCCCACCGACGGCAGAAAGCCCTGCGCGTAGGGCACCGCGCGGTTGTCGGCCTGGTTCTGCTCGCCGAGGGCGCGCGCCCGCGCGGTGTAGGCGCCGAGGGTGGAGCCCACGGGGAGGTCGAGGGTGCCTTCGGCGACGCCCGCGCGCAGCTCGGCGGCCTCGACGGTGCCCGTGGCGTTGCCCGTGGCGGGCAGCGGCTCGTAGGTGCAGTGCGCGGTCGATTGCGGCGTCGGGGGCGGACGGTCGACGGGCGCGTTGTCGACGGCGATGTCGCTCGCGGCGTCGGTCGCCGCGTCGGCGGGCGTCGCGGGCGGGTCTTCGCTACAGGCGGGCGCGAGGGCCGCGAGGGCCGCGAACAGTGCGAGCGAGCGGTGTTTCATGAAGCTCCGTCCCCGTGAGGCGTGTCAGGGAGCGCGGAGCATCGTCGAAGGTGCCGCCCGCGCGCAACAGCTACACAGCGCGCGAGCGGAACACGTGTGCCGCTCGGGCGGAAGCCGTGTTCCGCTCGCCGGGGGGGCGTCGTCGTGGCAGGGCGGCGAGGTCAGTGCGTGCGGCGCGCGGCGACCTTCGCGCGCACGTCGTCGGGCAGGGTGGCGATGTACTCGTCGGAGAGCGCCCGCAGCGCGTCGTCGGGGAGCGCGAGCACCAGCTGCTCGGGCGCGAGGCCCGCCAGGCGCTCTTCGACGGGGAGGTTCTGCACGATCTTATCCCAGGCGCTCTTGTAAGACCGGTCGACCTTGGCGGCGTCTTTCATCAGCGTTCTCCACTCGGGGTCTTCTCGAAACCTTGCCACGCACTGCGCGAGAAAGTGAAACAGCGCGCGCTCCTCGTCGTCGAGC
>CAISKJ010000379.1 GCA_903885885.1 uncultured delta proteobacterium | reverse complement strand
GTCGTAGCAGGGCTCGTCTGGTGAGCCCATGATGCACGACTCGTCGGTGCCCGTGGTGGGCACGTTGTCGGTGCGCCCGTCGCAGTCGTTGTCGATGCCGTCGCAGGCCTCGCGCTCGCCGGGGCGCGCGCTGCGCCCGCCCATGGCGGGGTCGTCGTTGCAGTCGGTGCCGCGCACCACGGCCTCGGCAGACGCGCCGCAGCGGGGGTTGGCCGCGTCGGGGCACACCTCGACGCCCGGGGAGCTCTCGCACCGGGGGCGCTCGCCTGTGGCGTTCCAGCGGTTGAAGTAGCGCCGGTCGAGGGCGGTGTCGCCGTCGCGGTCGCTGCTCGCGGGCGCCACCGTGCAGGGGTTGCAGTCTTCGTCGTGGCCGTCGCTGTCGGCCACCTCGACGTTGCCGATGTTACGGCTGCGGTCGCGGTCGTCGCAGTCGGGGATCATCGTGCCGACGCTGCAACCGGGCGCGCCGCTGCGGTTGCCATCACCGTCCATGTCGCAGGGGTCAGGATCGCCGGGGTGATCTGACTCGAGCGTCAGGTCCGGCGGCACGCCGTCCGTCGCGGTCTCGGGCAACACGTCGCGCGCGACGGCATCGAGCGCCGCGTCGACGGAGGCCTCGGGCGCCGCATCGCGCACCGCGCCCGGCGCGCTGTGGCCGCAGTGCGCGCCTGCCAGCGAGAGGAAGAGCACCGTGGCGCCGGCGGAGCGCCTCATCGGCACGCGCAGGCTCCCGAAGCGGGCGGGGGCTGCGCGGGGGTCGCGGCGTGGCGCGGGGCGAGCGCGACGCTGCGCCACTGCGTCGCGTCGACGGCGAGCACGCGGAGCCGCGAGGGTGCGCCCTCGTCGTGCGTGTGCAGCGAGAACGCCATCGCGGTGCCCGTGACCGTGGCCACCTCGCCGATGGCCTCGGCGCCCGCGCACACGCACGCGCCGCTCGCGGGGATGCGCACCACGTCGCCCGTCGCCTCGCTCACCCGCAGCGCACGGACGCGCGCGGCGGGGCCCGTGGCGTCGGCCCAGGCCAGCACCCAGCCGCCGTCGTCGGACTCGGCGACGCGCGGCGCGGCGTCGCCCGCGGCGCCCTGGAGCATGCCGCTGTCGAGGTAGGCCAACGTCGGGGCGGCGCCCCGGGCCATCACGGTGGCGGCGCGGTCGACCACGGAGCGCGCCGGGTCGGCGGCGTCGAGGCGCACGCGCGCGAAGCGAAGCGCGCCCGCGGGGCCGCAGCCCTCACGCCACGCGACGCCGACCTCCGGGCGCCCTTCGCGCACGCCGCCGAGGGCGAGCGCGACCTCGTCGACGGGCATCGCGGGGTCGGAGGGAATGACGAGGCGCGTGCGCCCGAGGTCGAGCGAGGCCGTCGTGGAGGGCTCGAAGAGGGGCACCACGCGCAGCGCCACGCCGCCCCCGGCGAGCCCGTAGGCCACCACGAAGCCCGCGGCGTCGGGGAGCGCCTCGACGGCGGGGCGACCGCTCCCGAGGGTGCCGTCGAGGTCGCTGGGGGCGCCATCGCGGAGGCCCTGCACGCGGTCGTAGGCCATCATCGCGGCGGCGGGTTGGGGCTCGGGCCACACGCCGAGCGCGCGGATGGTCGCGGGGGTGCCGCAGGCCGTGGCGCGCGCGTTGGCCCCGCGCGATTGCCACAGCACCAGCCCGCGATCGGGCTGCCCCGCGCGGGCCGCGAGGGCGAGCGACGGACGCGACGCCCCGCCGCACTGCGCGGGCAGCCCGAGGGCCACGTTCGACGAGCCCCGCGGGGGGCGCTGAAAATCGAGCATGAGCGCCGGGCTCATGGGCGCGAAGGCGGCCACGAAGAGGCTGCCGAGGGCGCAGCCGTCGCTGTTGACGGCCGCGGCGAGCCAGCGTCCGCTCGTGCTGGGGGCGCCCACGAGGTCGGTGAGCAGGCCCGCGCCCAGCACCGGCGCGTCGGGCGTGCCGCGGGGCCAGCCGGGCTCCTGCGTCTGCGCCTCGCTCCGCGTGAGCACCGTGCGCAGCGTGACGGGGGTGAACGCGGGCACCCCGTCGCCCACGAGGCCGAAGAACGCCGCGCTCGATCCGTCGGAGGTCATCAGCGCGAGGCCTCCGCTGGCGGCGCCGCTGCGCGCGGCGACCATCGAAGCGGGCGCCGCGGTCGACGGGCCGAGCTCGCGGGGCGCGTCGATCCACACGCCCTCGTCGACGACGGTGTTGCAGTTGTTGTCGACGCCGTCGGCGGCCTCTGCGCGGTTGTGTGCGCGCGCGCGGCCCGTGGCGGGCGTGTCGTCGCAGTCGGCGCCGCCGCAGCCCGCGCGCGCCTCGCCGTCGCCGTCGCCGTCGGCGGTGAGCGTGCAGCGCTGCGTTACGGGCGAGCACACGTAGCGCTCGCACGCGCCCGCGGCGATGTTGCGCTCTACGTTGAGCACCTCGCACTGCGCCTGCGCGGTGCACGCGGGCACGGCGTCGCCCACCATGAGGCTGCAGCGGAGCAGCGCGGGGACCGCGGCCACGAGGAGGGCCGCACGGCTGCGGGGCCTCACAGCGAGCCTCCCAGCACGAGGCCGGCGCCGCGGCCGTCGCTCCACGGCGCGACGTGGAGCGCCGTGCGAGGGGGCGCGCTCCCTGATGCGCGACGAAAGTCGGTGAAGGCGAAGAGCACCGCCGCGCCTACGCCGAAGGCCAGCGCGGTGCCGTACAGCGCGTCGGCGACGTTGGCGCGCGTGCGCGTTTCGCTGCGCGTGGCCTCGGTCACCGTGAACATGCGCGCCGGGTCGGCGAGGCGCGCCTCGGCATCGCGATCGGCGACGAGGGCGGCGACGCCGAAGCCCGCGCCGACGGCCGCCGTGAGCGCCGTGGCCCCCGTGGCGACCCAGAAGTACGCGGGCGTCAGGCCGCGCTGCGGCGGGGGGACGCGCTCGAGCGTGAAGCGCAGCGTGCGGGTGGCGCGCCCGGCGAGCTGCACCTCTTGCTGCGCGGGCAGGTGGCCGGGCGCGCGCAGCTGCACCACGTGGCGGCCGCCGGGCACGCGCACGTCGCCCGGGGCCGTGCCCACGCGGCGCTCGTCGATCCACACCTCGGCGCCGGGCACCGAGCTCTCGACGTGGATCACGGCGAGAAAGCCCTCGAGCGCGCGGAGCAAGCCCTGCACCTCATCGCGGTTGGGGGCCCCGTCGCCCATCGCGTCGAGGTAGCGCCGATAGCCTACGAGGGCCTCGTCGTAGCGTCCCAGCTGCTCCTGGCACTGCGCGATGTTGTAGAGCACCCGGGCCTGCTGCGGGCTGCCCTGGAGGAGGTCGTAGAGGCGCTGAAACTCCGCGAGGGCGCCGTCGAAGTTGGCGCGCTCGAAGAGCTCTTGCGCGACGTGGAGGCGCTCGCGGGCCTCGGCGCGCTCGGACGCGAAGGGCGCGGGCTGCGCGAGGACCGACGGCGCCGCGAGCGCGATCGCGACCATCGTGACAGAGCAGATCAACAGACGCACGGTGGGTCTCTCGGAGAGTGGCAGAAGGTGGGAGGCGCCCTGTGCACAGGGCCCACGAGCGCGGCGCGCTCATGCTCGAACGTGGCCGAAACCCCGTCGGGCCGACGCGCCGTCGGAGAACCGTGACGCTCGCCCCCGGCCGTGGCACCGAACCGCTGTAAACCTCGCAGGAACGAGGTCGCCAAAGGTGCCCCGCGCGAGGCGCGCACCTCTATGCCCTTCGGTCGCGCTGCGGAGAAGCGCCGTGGGCATCACCCAAATGGGTGATGTCGCCCTCCCTTGAACGGTGACCGCTACCGTGGTGAAGCGCTGCGCTCACAACGCACTCGAAAATGGCGCGCGACACGGCGCTCCACGTACGGCCCACCATGAACACACGTCGCTTCTCGTTGGCCGCGCTGCTCCTCGCTGCGACCGCGCTGACACCGTACACCGCGGATGCGCAGGTCGGCCCCGACGTAGAGGCCGAGCACGCGCGAGGCCTGCAGCTTCGCACGGAGCACCGCGACGCCGAGGCGCTCGAGGTGTTTCGCGCCCTGTACGAGCAGACGCACGAGCCGCGCGCCCTGGCGCGCATGGCGCTCGCCGAGGCGGCCCTGGGATACTGGGACGACGGCGAGGCGCACCTCGTCCTCGCGCTGCGCGCCCGCCGCGACCGCTGGGTGCGGCGCAACCGCGCGAGCCTCGCAGCCAACCTCGCACTCTTCCGAGAGAACGTGGGCGAGGCCGACGTCCAGTGCGACACGCCCGGCGCCGAACTGTGGATCCGCGGTCAGCGTCGCGCGGTCTTTCCCCTCGCACAGCCGCTGCGACTCCCGATCGGCCCCGTCGAGATCGAGGTGCGCGCGTTCGGCTACGTCACCGCGCGGCAGACCCTCCGCGTCTCGCGGGCCTCGGCGCTGCAAGTGGTGATCGCGCTGACGCTCGAAGCGCCCACGCAGCCTGCTCCGCCTCCGGCGCCGCCCCCGGCGCCGCCCCCGGCGCCGCCCCCGGCGCCGCCGCCCGTCGAGCCCCCGGTTGCGATGCCCGTCG
>CAISKJ010000378.1 GCA_903885885.1 uncultured delta proteobacterium | reverse complement strand
GTGCTCATTCGCCCCGACGGCTCCGAGGGCGCGTCGTTCACCCTGCACGACGGTGAGAACCCCGTCGGCCGCGACGTGGGCAGCCTCTTCGCCACCGACACGTACCTCTCGCCGCGCCACGCCACCTTCTCGGTGAGCGTCACGAGCGTCACGGTGCGCGACGAGAACTCCCTCAACGGCGTGTACGTGCGCGTCGAGCGCCAGCAGCCCGTCGAGCTCCACGACGGCGACGTGTTCCGCATCGGGCAGGAGATCCTGCACTTCGAGCTCCTGCACCCCGTGGCCACGCAGCCCGACGGCACCGAGCGCCTCGGCGCCGAGCTCGAGGGCCTCGTGGGCAAGGTCTCCCTCGTCACGGGCCGCGAGTCCGTGGGCAACGCCTTCCCCGTGCCCGTCATGGGCATCTACCTCGGGCGCGAGCGCGGCGACATTCTTTTCCCCGACGACGGCTACGTGTCGGGCCTGCACTGCCAGCTCACCGTCACGGGCAACCGCGTGAGCCTCACCGACGTGGGCAGCTCCAACGGCACCTACGTCCGCATCCGCGCGCCGCGCTCGCTCCACAGCGGCGACTTCCTGCTCCTCGGCCAGCAGCTCTTCCGCCTCCAGCTCAACTGACCCGCCGTCGCCTGCGCCCATGAGCCCGGGCCAGCGCATCCTGCACCTCCTCGAACACCTCGACGCCCACGACGCCCCCCGCGGCGCCGCCGTCGTCGCCGCGTCGAGCTTCTTCGAGCACGTCTTTCCGCCCTTTCCCGGCGACCTCGGGGTCACCCTCGGCGCGGCCGTAGGCTTCGCGCGGGCCTGGTCGACGCCGCTCCTCTTCAGCGCCGCGGTGCTGGGCGGCACCCTCGGCGCCTCCGTCGCGTGGACCTTCGGCCGCTGGCTCGAGCGCCGCTCGCACTTCCCCAAGCACCCGTGGGTCGCGCGGGCCCACGACGAGGCCCTGCGGGTCACCGCCGCCCTCGACCGCCACGGGCTCTCCCTCGTCGTGGCGAGCCGCTTTCTCCCGGGCATCCGCGCCTTCGTCGTGGTCGCCACGGGCTTTCGCCGCTTTCCCCTCGTCAACGTGCTCGTCGCCGCCGCCCTCGGCGCCACCCTCTGGAACGCGCTGCTCTTCTCCCTCGCCGCCCTCGTGGGCCGCAACCTCGACGCCCTCGGCCGCTGGCTCGACGCCTACAACCGCGTGGCCCTCGCCCTCGCCGCCGCCGTCGCCGCCGCCCTCGTCGCCCGCTGGGCGTGGCGACGCCGCCGTTCGACGACATGAGCGCTGGCAGGCGGGGGCGGGCGCTGGTAGCGTCGCGCCCCTCTCACCGACCATGTTGATCGCGCATGACTACCGCGTCGCGGGGCTCACCAGACCGACGACCCTCGCGATCGGCAACTTCGACGGCGTACACCTCGGGCACCAGCACCTGTTTCGTCGCGTCATCGACGCGGCGCGGGCCCACAACGCGCTGAGCCTCGCCCTCACCTTCGACCCGCACCCCACCCGCGTGCTCGCGCCCGAGCGCGCCGCGCCGCAGCTCATGGGCCTCGACCGACGCCTCGAGCTCATGGCCGCCGCGGGCCTCGACGCCGTCGTGGTGCAGCGCTTCGACACCACCCTGTCGTCGCAGCCCGCCCACGAGTTCGTCGAGCAGATCGTGCGGGGCCTCGGCGCGCGCGAGGTCTTCGTCGGCAACGACTTTCACTTCGGCCGCAACCGCGAGGGCAACGGCGCGATGCTCGAGCGCGTCGCGGGCGAGCTGGGCTTCGTCGCGCACGTGCTCTCGCCCATCACCGAGGGCGCGCAGCCCATCAGCTCGACGCGCACGCGCAAGGCCCTCGCCGACGGCGACCTCCCCCTCGTGCGCACCCTCCTCGGCCGCCGCTTCGACCTCGACGGCCTCGTGGTGCATGGCTTTCACCGCGGCCGCACGCTGGGCTTCCCCACGGCCAACCTCGCCACGCCCACCGAGGCGCTCCCCCGCGACGGCGTGTACGCCGTGCGGGCGCGCGTGCACGGCGACGCGGCGAGCCAGCGCTACGACGCCGTGCTCAACGTGGGCACGCGCCCCACGCTGCGCGCCGGCCGCTCCATCGAGGCCCACCTCTTCGATGTCGACCGCGACCTCTACGGCCGCACCCTGCGCATCACCTTCGTGAAGCGCCTCCGCGACGAGCGGCGCTTCGACGGCCTCGACGCCCTGCGCGCCCAGATCGCGCGCGACGCCGACGAGGCCCGCGCCACCCTCTCTCAGGAGCCCGACGATGACCCGTAACCACTCCACCGATCCGGTCGACGCGCTGCGCGCGCTCACGACGAAGATGCGCGGGCTCCTCGACGACGCGCGCGCGCGCTACCCCGAAGAGATTCCGCACGTGTCGGCCGCGCGCCCCTCGCTCGACGCGCCCGCCGAGGCCGCGCCCCGCACCGGCGGCGACGCGTACCAGCCCCGCGAGCCCGAAGCGCCCGTCGCGCCCGACGCCACGCCCAGCTTTCTCGACGAAGAGGGCGAAGAGAACACCCTCCCGCTCGAGTTCGCCACGGCCACCATGGGCCACGTGCTGCTCGGCCAGGCGAAGCCCGACGAGGCCCGCGCCATCTTCCTCGCGGTGCTCTCGCGCACCCCCGACGACGAAGACGCCCTGCGCGGCCTGAGCCTCCTCGGGCCCGCGGCGCCCGCCGCGCCCGTGGCGCCCGACCCCGTGGTGATGCTCGACCGCGCGGCCCCGCCCGCGGGCTACGACGCCCTCACGGTGCGCGCCCTCGCCGTCGACCCGCGCACCCTCACCGCGTGGTGGGAGGTGCCCGCCGACCGCGCGCCCGACGCGCCCCTCACGCTCTGCGTGGTCTCGCTGCGCGCGGGCCTCCACGGCGACGTCGAGCGCATCGAGCGGCGCATCGCGGGCGTACCGCGCGCCGGCGAGCGCTTCGTGCACAGCGTACCCGCGGGCGCCGAGCACCACGTCGCGGTGGGCGTCGTGCGCGGCGGCGAGTTCGCGCCCCTCGCTCACGCCCCCGTCGTGCGCACCCCGCGGGGGAGCGCCTCCGACCGCCTCGCGCAGGCGCAGGCCACCGTGGCCAACGCGCCCGCCCGCGCCGCGTCGCGCGCGCCTTCCTACGCCGCCCCGGCGGCCCTCCGCGAGGGCGCGGCCGAGGTCTTCGAAGCGTCGCAGCGCGCGTGGGGCGACGGCCCCTCGTCGAGCTCGTAGCACCCCGCGAAGATTCGCGCGCGCGGCGCGCAACCCGCGGAGCACGCACACGATAAGGGCCCCCATGTCGCCCGTGCTGCTGCTCCTCGCCTCGACGTGGCTCGACCCGCAAGACCCATCGCTCAACGACCTCGCACCGCAGCCTCCCGCATCGCACGCGGCGCGGTGGCTGCCGCGCGTGACGCTGCGCTTCACCCGCCGCGCGGCGGGCGCGTGGTGGTCCGACTCGCTCACCGAGTCGCTCACGACGCCGATGGGTACGACCTTCGAACTGCGCCTCGAGTGGGGCGGCTCCGACGAGCCCTCGACCCGCCCGTAACCCGTTCACACCGAGGTGTTTCCCATGTCATCGCGCGCAACGTTTCTCTCCGCCCTCACGGCCTCGATGCTCTCGCTCCCGCTAACCGCGCAGTGCGACCCGCCGTCGCTCCTCGACCGCGCCGTGGTGCGCGCGGCCACGCGCCTCGCCGTCACCCGCGCGGGCCTCGACGCCGGCGGATCGCGCGCCCTCGCGTCGCGCGCCCGCAACGCCGCGTGGCTCCCGCAGCTCTCGGTGCGCGTGGCCCGCAACACGGGGGCCTCTACCACGCAGTACGCCGCGGCCACGGGCGACCGGCAGCTCCTCGACGACTCGCTCTACGTCGACGTGCGCGTGAGCCTCTCGCTCGACCGCCTCGTGTTCGACCCGCACGAGACCACCCTGTGGCGCATCGACGAGCAGCGCACGGCCCGCAGGCTCCACCTCGAGCGCGAGGTCTTCGACGCCCTCGTGCGCTGCGAGCGATTGCGCCGCGCCCGCCCCGCGCCCGTCGAGGGCGCCCCCGTCGACGCGCGCTGGGAGCTCGACTACCTCGTAGCCTGCGCCCGCGTCGAGCAGCTCACCGGCGTCGCGCTCGAAGACCTCGAAGCGCGCTGATCGCTCACCAACACAACCGCCCCGAGGTTCACTCGACCGGGTGAACGACTTCAGTCGCCGGGTGAACGGCTTCACCCGCTACGGCTTCAGCATCCCGAGATACTCGTGAATCGCGGCGCTGCTCGCGCCCCAGCCCCACGCCGACGGGATCCACGCGCCCGCGCTGCCACGCAGCACGCCGATGGGGTGCACCGGCGCCGCGAAGGCCTCGACGCCCGCGCGGCGAAACTCGCGCAGCGACCGGGGCATGTGCAGCGCGCTCGTCACCACCACGAAGCGCGTGTACCCGCGGGCCCGCGCGATGCGCAGGCTCAGCTCGGCGTTCTGCCGCGTGTTGAGCGCGTACGGTTCGAGCAAGATGCGCTCGCGGGCTACGCCGTGGATCACCAGCAGGTCGGCCATCGCGACCACGTTGGCGTCGGCGACGTCGCCGGGCGCGCGCCCCGTCACGATCACCGCGCCCGTCTGGAGGCGCCGCCACACGCGGGCCGCGCCGATCACCCGCGCCGTGCCCTCGGCGTCGAGGCGCTCGGCGGGCGTGTCGCCCGGCGTCGCGGCGCGCACCGACGAGCTCAGCACCACGAGCACCGTGCGATCGCGCAGCGCGGGGTCGTCGAGGCGCGCGAGGTCGGCCGGCGGCGTCTCGAGGCTCGCCACGAGCGCGAGGCTCACCGCGGGCGTCGAGAGCAGCGCCCCCAACGCCCACACCGCCACCGCGAGGCCCCAGGTGACCCGCGCCCTGCGCGTGGGCAGCGGAGCCCTCCCGCGAAGGGCGGCGAGCGACGCGCCCCACGCGACGATCATCAAGAGCGCGAGGTCGAGAAAGCGTGCGAACGTGAGCATCGGCTACTTCGCGGGCGCGCCGATGATGCGCGTGGGCGGCGCCGACACCACCTCCCAGAACACGCGCACCTCGTCGAGCGTGGCGAGGCGCGAGGCCGGGGGCAGCGAGTCGAGCAGCGTGCGACCGTAGTTTCGCGTGAGGAGCCGACGGTCGAGAATGGCCACGATGCCCGCGTCGTCGCGCGTGCGAATGAGGCGCCCGAAGCCCTGCTTCAGCGCGATGGCCGCCGTGGGCACCTGGTAGGCGTCGAAGGCGTCGAGGCCCTGCTCGGCGAGCCGCGCGATGCGCGCCGCCGTGACGGGGTCGTTGGGGGCGTCGAAGGGCAGCTTGTCGATGATCACCAGGCGCAGCGCGCGACCCGGTACATCGACGCCCTCCCAGAAGCTCGACGTGGCGAAGAGCACCGCGTCGCCGGCCGCGCGAAAGCGCTCGAGCAGCACGCGCTTGGGAGCTTCTCCCTGCATGGCCGTGGGGTGCTCCCACGCGCCGCGCAGGGCGTCGCGAAAGGCGCGCATCATGCGAACGCTGGTGCAGAGCACGAAGGCCCCGCCGCGGGTGATCGACACGAGCCGTCGGATCTCGGCGCACGCGGCCTCGAGGTACCCGTTGTCTCTCGGCTCGGGCAGCCTGCGCGGCACGTAGAGCCCCGCCTGCGAGGCGAAGTCGAAGGGCGACGGGAGGGTGAGCTCTTTGGCGTCGTCGGGCGCCCCGAGGCGCTGACGAATGAACGCGAAGTTGCCCCCCGACGAGAGGGTGGCCGACGTCATCACGACGGCGCCGCGGCGGGCCCACAATCGCTCCGACAGCATGGGGCCGATCTCGACGGGCGAGGCCCCCACGGCGCCGCCGCCGCGGGCGTCGGCCTCGGCGAAGGTCACGTAGGCCTCGCGCGTCTTGTCGCTCTTGCCCGTGACGATGTTCACCGACTCGATCATGGCGCGCGTGCGGCGGGCCACCGAGAGCACCGTGTCGCTCACGCCCACGAACTCGCGCGTGTGCGTGTCGAGCGCGTCGAGGCCCTGGAGCATCTGCTCGGCGCCCGCGATGAACTCGCCCTCCATCTGCCCGAGGGCGAGGAGCACGCGGCCCGTGTTGGCGGTGCGCGGCAGCGAGGCGAAGAGGCGCATCGAGCCCGACCCCATGTCGGTGAGCGCGCGCATCACGGCGCCCTCGCGCGTGCGGTCGACGAAGAAGCCCGCCGCGCGCAGCGAGCGGTCGGCGTCGCGCATGAGCGTCTCGACGCGGGCCCGCGTGAGGCGCACGCCGAAGAACTCCGTCGCCACGTCTTCGAGGGAGTGCGCCTCGTCGAAGATCACCGCGTCGTAGTCGGGCAGCGCCTGCGCGCCCGAGAAGCCCCCGCGGAGGGCGAGGTCGGCGCAGAACATGTGATGGTTGGTCACGATGATCTGCGAGGTCTCGGCGCGGCGCCGCATCTTGGTGACGAAGCACTGGTCGTAGAAGCGACACTTGGGGCCGATGCGGGTGTCGGAGCTCGACACCACCTCGCGCCACACGGGCGCCTCTTCGGAGAGCGACGGGAGGTCGGCGCGGTCGCCCGTGGCCGTGTCTTCGACCCACTGGAGAATGCGGTCGATGCCCACCTCGGGGGCCGCCGTGCCCGACGCCACGCCCTGGCGGTACTCCTCGAGGCGGCGCAGGCACACGTAGTTCGAGAGGCCCTTCACCAGCGTAACGTCGGGGTGCAACCCGAGGCGCCGCAGGGTAGGAATGTCCTTCTCGATGATCTGCTCGCCGAGGGCCTTGGTGGCCGTCGAGATCACCACGCGCAGCGAGCTCAGCGCCGCGGGGATGAGGTACGCGAGCGACTTGCCCGTGCCCGTGCCCGCTTCGACCATGAGCCCGGTGCCGCCCTCGAGGGCAGACTCCACCGCGTCTGCCATGTGCAGCTGCTCGGCGCGGGCTTCGTAGCCCGAGAGGACCCTGGCGAGAGGTCCCCCTTCAGCAAGGAGTTCGCGGGCGGACATCTCCGGTCTTTGTCTCGTCGGCGTGTCTACCACGCACGCGAACTCCGCGCGCGGTTCGTGTGACGTACGCTGTCCCGCGCCGCCGAGGCCCCCACGGCGCTACTTCTTCTCGTCGGGCCACTTGTAGAACCCCTCACCCGACTTCTTGCCGAGCTTGCCCGCGCGCACCATCTGGCGCAGCAGCGGGGGCGCGCGAAACTGCTCGCCGAGCTCTTTGTGCAGGTGGTCGAGAATGGCGAGGCGCACGTCGAGGCCCACCAGGTCGGTGAGCCGCAGCGGGCCCATCGGGTGGCGGTAGCCGAGCTCCATCGCGCGGTCGATGTCTTCGGCCGACGCCACGCCGCTCTCGAGCATACGAATGGCCTCGGCGCCGAGGGCCACCCCGAGGCGGCTCGTGGCGAAGCCCGGCACGTCGCGCACCACGATCGAGGTCTTGCCGATGACCTTCGCGAAGCTCACCGCGCGGTCGACGGTGGCGTCGGTGGTGCGCACGCCGCGAACGACCTCGAGCAGATCCATCACGGGCACGGGGTTGAAGAAGTGCATGCCCACGAGGCGCGACGGATCGCCCAGCGAGGCCGCGATCTCGGTGATCGACAGCGACGACGTGTTGCTCCCCAGCAGGGCCGTCTTGGGCGCGGCCGCGTCGACCTTGCGAAAGGTGTCGACCTTGAGCTCCATGCGCTCGGGCACGGCCTCGATCACCACGTCGGCGCCCTCCACCGCCGCTTCGAGCGATGAGCCCCACGCGATGCGCCCGAGCGCGGCGTCGCGCTGCTCGGCGGTGAGCTTGCCCTTCGCCACGATGCGGTCGAGCGAAGCCGCCACCGACTTCTGCGCGCGCTCGAGCACCGCCGCGCTCAGGTCGCACACGCGCACCCGCAGCGACGACTGCGCGCACACCTGCGCGATGCCGTTGCCCATCGTACCCGCGCCGATCACGGCCACCTGCTCGAGGCTCTCGGTTTCGCTCATGGCGCGCGTATGTACCCGCAACCGCGCGCCCGAAGCAACGCCTCGAAACGCAACCTCCCAACGGACAGGGTATGTCACCCCTCGGCGCGTCGGGTGTTGTCGATCGCACCGCAGTGGTCGCACCGTAGGCGGAGCGATGTTCTCCGACGAAGCCATCGACCCCGTACGCGACGCCGCGACCCCAACCGAGGGGCTCGAGGTGTCACGGTGCGCGCCCGACCGCGACGTGGTCGCCGTCGACACCGAGACCACCGGATTGCCCTGGTACGAAAGGCTTATCGAGATCGGGGCGGTGCGCTTTCGGGGCGCCCGGGTGATCGACCGGTGGCGCATGCTGGTCGACCCGCGGCGGCCCATTCCGGCGCGCGTGACGGAGATCCACGGCATCACCGACGCCGCCGTGGCGGGGGCCCCCGAGGCGCGCGCGGCGCTGCTGGAGTTCCAGCGGTTTTGCCGCGGCGCCTTGCTCATCGCGCACAACGCGAGCTTCGACCGCGACATTCTCGCGGCGGAGTACGCCCGCGCGGGCCTCACACCGCCGCCGGAGCCCCTCTATTGCACCTGGCGCTTCGCGAAGCACTGCATCGCCGACGCCCCGCGCTACGGGCTCACGGCGCTGGCGGCGCACCTCGGGCTCCCCGCGGCGGCGCACCGCGCGCTCCCCGACGCCGAGCTCGCGCGGCGGGTGTTTCTCGCCTCGTGCGAGCGCCTCGCGGAGCCGTGTACGGTGGCCACCCTCGACGCCCACGCGACGGGGTCCGACGCGGCCCTCTCGCTGCGCGGGGCCGTGCGGCGCGCGCGCGACCTGCCCCCGCACCTGCGGCCGCTACGGGCCGCGCGGTCGAAGGGCGCCGCCGTGACGCTCACCGTGAAGGGCGCCGAAGGCGCGGCCGACCGCGTGGTGTGCGGGGTTCCGCGGGCGCTGCTGGCGCGGGGCGACGACGGGGCCGTCGATCTGTGGGGCGATGCGGGGCTGTTGGAGAGCGTCGCCTTCGCGGACATCGCCGGAGTTGCCGTCCGAGAAGGGTGAACGGCCGGTAGGCGTTGCGCGGGTTGTAGCCCGGCGGACGAACCCTCATCGCTCCCCACACTCTCGTCGGCTTGCGCGCGAGCCCCCACCCGCGCTACCGCGCGCCCCGCCCCCGCGGGAGCGCTCATCGTTGCTCTCATTTCGTCGAGCGTGCTGAATTCCAGGCGTTTGAGGATGCATCTCGATCAATTTAGAGCTCTACTGCTCCGAATGACGCTCGAT
>CAISKJ010000377.1 GCA_903885885.1 uncultured delta proteobacterium | reverse complement strand
CGAGGCGATGCGCGTGAGCTGGTACACCACCGACGGGAGCTTTCGCGAGGTGCGCACGGGCCGCGGCCGCGACGACGTCGCGCGCGAGACCGACAACGTGTTCACCGCCCCCGCGCGGGCCGGCGACGTGCGCGTGTGGATCGTGCTGCGCGATGAGCGTGGCGGCGTCGCGTGGCGCGCGCTGCGGCTGCGGGTAGGCTGAGCGGAGGGAGCGGGCGCGTCAGGCCGCGCGGCGTTGGGCGGCGCGCTCGAGGTTCTTCGTGCGGCCGCGATCGGCGGTGAGCTTGCCGAGCATCGCGGCGAGGCCGAGGCCCGCGGCGAAGAGGCCGATGCCGAGGAGCGGGCGATACACGATCCACCCGGCCGCGACGGTGAGCAGCGACAGGGGCGACGCCACGGCGAAGGCCATGAGCCCCGCGCCCGCGCCCACGAGCGAGCCGAGGAAGGGCAGCACGTCGGCCACCACCACGAGGGGCCGCGCGATCATCGAGAGGCCGATGAACATGAGCAGCCAGCCCACGAAGCGCAGCACCCAGGTGAGCACCGCGTTGCCCGCCTCGAGGGAGCCGAACATGGCCGCGGCCGAGGCGTCGCCGACCTCGAGGTTCTGCTCGAGCGTGCGCCCCGAGGGCGTGCGCCAGTCGTCGAAGGTCGCGCCGCGCTGCGCGGCGAGCACCGAGACCGTGCCCGCGGGGACCGACTCCCACCGCACGCGCAGGTCGCCGATGGCGGGCGCCGTGGGCGCGGCGCCGAGGTAGAGCCCGTCGGCCGTGAGCGCGACGGGGCGCTGCAGGGCGGCGAGGCCCGGCGCCTGCGCGGGTTGCACCGCGAAGGGCTGGTAGTTCTGCGCCTGGTTGACGAGCGCCGCGGTGAGCACGCGCACGCCCACGGTGACGCGCTCGGGCTCGAAGGTCTCGGAGCGCAGCGGCATCGGCGGGTTGCTGTGGTCGCGCCACTGGTCGTAGGTGCTCGAGTCGAGGGCCGCCTCGGACCAGTCTTTTTTGTAGGTGATGGTGGTGGTGCGGCGCTGGCTCCCGCCCGTCTGGCTCGTGGTGCGCGTGTTGCGCTCCTCGACCCACTGGTACATCTGCACTACGCGGCGCAGGCGCAGGGCGCCCGGCGCCGTCGGCCCGAGCGCGCCGTCGGTGAGCGCGGCGCTCGTCGCCGCGGCGCCCGTGAGGTGCACGAGCTTGCCCTCGTGGGCGGGGTCGACGGTCGCGGCGCTCGCCTCGACGACCGCCCCGCGGCCCTCTTCGAGGTCCTTCGCGCGGTGCACGGCGCGCCCTTCGTTGAGAAACAGCAGCGGGAACGACACGACGAACAGAAGAAGGCCGATCAGCACTCCCTTGATCGAGTCGATAATCCTGCTGCCCCAGCCAACTTCTTCGACCCTGGTCACCTGGTTCACGCGCGTATGGGCTCCTCTGCCGCGCGACGACTCCCCAACTGGTGCGCGCGGCGGGTGCTTGTACGTCGTTTCGGTGCGGGGTTACACGATTGCGCGCGGCGGTGGTGTCTTCGTGGTCGACGTCACGCTCGGCCACCGCCGCGAGCGGAACACGTGTGCCGCTCGCGCGGAAGACGTGTTCCGCTCGCGGCCATGGCGTCGGTCAGTACTGCACGGCGATGGCCGCGATGCGCCTGGAACACTGATAATCTCGAGACTCTCGGGGTGGTGGATTCGGACTCGAGTCTGCCCTTCGTGCTGGTTCACAAGAATCACCCGGCGATTTTTCGGTTGATCGGCTGCCGCGAGACTCAGATCGTGACCCGGGGCGAGCTGGTGAACGGAACCCATTACAAGTTTGAGCGGGAGTCGTTCACGGCCAACTGTGAGGCGCTTCGAACCAATCACCTGGTCGAGACGCACAAGTTTTACCCCGGTCTGGCCAACCACAAGCCGACTGAGGAGATGGACGGTGGTGAATAAATCGTGTTTTTATTCCAAATCCGCGTGGGCCCGAAGGCGCAGG
>CAISKJ010000376.1 GCA_903885885.1 uncultured delta proteobacterium | reverse complement strand
GCCGCGGCGCGCGCGCGCTTCGGCCTTCGTGAGGTCGCTGCGCAGGTCGGCGAGGTCGACGGCGTTGGGGATGAGCACCACGCGCCCTGGGGCGCAGCCCTCGCGCACCACGATGTCGCGCGCCGAGCCCGCCACGGCCACGACGCGCTCGGCGCGGGGCAGCGTGGCCGCGTCGACGCGGTGGTAGAGGCGCACCTTGCGGTTCTCGGCGGTCCACCCGTGGTGGTGGCCGATCCACGGGAGGCGCAGCGCGGTGCGGGCCGCGAGGGCGAGCACGTGGGGCTTGTAGCTGTGGCTCTGGAGCACGGCGGCGCGGAGCGAGCGCGCGAGGGCGACGGTGCGCGCGAAGAGGGTGGGGTCGAAGGCGGTGAGCTCTTGCAGCTCGTGCACGGTGACGCCGCCGCCGGAGAGCTCGTCGAGGCGCGGGACGGGACCGGCGCCGCGGCCGCGGAGGATGGCGACGTGGAGGCGCACGTGGGGCGGCAGCGCGCGCCCGAGGTGAACGAGCCCGCGCGCCGGGCCGGTGACCACGGGCGCGTCGAGGATCGAGAGTACGTTGATGGCAGGGGGCATCGCGGGCTCGGCGCTCAGTGGACGGGGGCGTGGACGAAGCCGTCGACGACCACGCGGCGGATCGCGTCGGCCATGCGCTGCTTGCCGGCGTCGTTGGGGTGCAGGCCGTCGTCGCTGAGGGCGTCGGGGAGGTAGCCCTGCGGGTCGGCGAGGGCGGCGGCGTAGTCGAGCACGAGGTCGTCGTGGGCGTGGGCCTGGTCGCGCACCCACTGGTTGAATCGCGTGAGCTGCATGGTGACGCGCCCGGCGCCGTCGGCGGCGTCGTAGCCGCGCGAGACGGGCACCGCGGTGGCCCAGATGACCCGCGCGCCGCGGGCGCGCACCGCGTCGGCCATGAGGGCGTAGTAGCGCTGCGTCTCGTCGAGGGGCGGCGCGTCGGGGAGCATGTTGATCGCGCAGGTCTTGATGACGACGGCCGCGGGCGCGAGGGAGAGCGCGTCGGCCTCGAGGCGCAGCCACTGCTGCCAGATGAGCTGCCCGCCGACGCCGCGGTTGACGAGGGGCTCGTTGGGAAAGAGGCGCGCGAGGTCGAGCGCCTCGGTAATGCTCGCGCCGAGGAACACCACGCGCCGCGCGACGGGGCCCTCGCGCCGGAGCCGCTCGTTGTCGGCGCGGTAGCGCGCGAGGCCCGCGGGGTCGCTGTGGAGCGCGGCCCAGCGCGCGTGCCAGCGCTGCGCGTCGGCGCGGTACCGCCAGGCCTTCCACGAGAGGGCTGCTCCGCCCGCGAGGGCGAGCGCGGTGACGGCGAGTACGATGCGCTTCAAGGGTCGCTCCTACCGTGACGAGGGGCGCCCATGATGCCACAGAGCCGCCGACCCCGAAGAGGCCGATGTCGCACCATCGGTCACTCGGAGTTTCGAGGCTCGCGCGGGCGTTTCGGTGCGTGTATGGTCGGCCGTTCCAACGATCGGCGCGCCCCCCTTTGCGGTGCGCGTCCGGGGTCTCTAGGAAGCCACACCGATGATTCCGATCGCGCTTGCCATGGTGGTCGCAGCGCCCCTGCAGCTTGCGGCCGCCGCGGGGCTCGAGGTGACCGGTGGCTACGACAGCACCGTGCTCAACCCGCTCACGCAGAGCTTCGGCGACGGCGGCATCCTGCGCACCGCGGTCGACGTGCAGGTGGGGCATCACACCGAGTCGCTGCGCCAGGTGCTGCGCGTGCGCGGCGAGCTGTTCTTTCAGGGCGGCGAGGGGAGGGCCTTCGACGAGGCGCCCAACCTCTTGAGCCTCAACCGCTACACCCTCAACTGGGACGACGGCGACCGCTGGAGCGCCAACCTCACGGCGGCCTACAACGTGGGGCAGGGGGCGCTGCTCATGCAGCGCGCGCTCATCGCGGGCTCCCCCTTTCAAGCGGGCGTCTTCGGCGAGTATCAGGGCAGCGGGTCGGTCACGCGGGGCTTCGGCGACGACGCGCGCGTGGTGCTGAGCGGCGGCTTCAACGGCCGTCACACCATCGACGTGCCCGCGGGCACGCCGCGCGCCGATCAGGTGCAGGTGGGCGGCGGGCTCATGGGCTCGCTCGACGTGGGCGAGCGCAACACCTTCGGCCTCACCGCGGCGCCGCAGGCCCTGCAGATCGTCGGGCTCGGCGACTGGCTCGTGCGCGTCACGGGCTTCGCAACCTGGCGCCACGCGTGGGGCGACACCGCCAACACCACGCTCTCGGCCGGCGTCGACGCCCTGCAAGACCAGACCGACGCCACGCGCTCGCGGTGGAACGTGGGGCCCTACGCGGGGCTCACGTACCAGCAGGTGTTTCCCGACGCGAACCTCGCGCTCGCCGTGCGGGGGCACTACGAGTTCACGTCGGTCAACGCGATCCGCTGCGCGCAGCTCAACGCCGACGGCACGTGCCCGCCGACGCAGGTGATCGCGGGCGGCGCCGGTCGCATCGGCGGCGTGGGCCTTCAGCTCCTCTGGCGACCGTTCGACAACGCGGTGGTGTTCAGCGGCGAGGCCGCGGGCGACTATGGCGTCACCGAGAACTTCGTGCCGGGCACCGGCACCGTGGCAGGCTCGCCCACGACCACGCGCTCGGTGGGCAACGCGAACTTCACCACCTCGGCGGGCGCGCGGTGGATCCTCTCCCGCGGGGTCTCGGTGTTCGCGCGCTACACCTTTCTGTTTCAGCACGTCGACGAGCCCGCGTGGTACCCCGACATCGTGCGCCACGTGGCGCTCCTCGGGGTGACGCTCGCGGTCTTCGGCGGCGACGCCGAAGAGGTGCTGGGCATCACGCCGCTCGAAGAGTCGTCGGCCGCGGAGGCGATCCGCGCCGCGGGCGGCGGGGCTACGAGCGCGACGGAGGGGGCCGAGGGCGGCGGCGACGAGGGATCGGGCGACGTGCTCGACGACGGCCTCGGCGGCGATGAGGGCGGCGGCGAGAGCCCCACCCCCACGCAGCCGACGCAGCCCACCGTGCCCGGGCACCCGCAGCAGCCGGTGCAGGCGCCCGCGCCCACGGGGCGCCCCGAGCAGCCGCTGCAGCCGGGGCAGACGCGGCCAATGGCGCCCCCCGCGGGCGCATCCGAGAACAGCGCGGGGCCCACCCCGGGCGCGGCCACACAGGCTCCCTGAGCACACGAAGAGGACGGGCGATGACGGGTTCGAACAACGACGAGGAGCAGATCTTCACGCTCCGCGAGCTGCTGCTGAACTACCTGACGCTCGCGCGTCGCGGGCTTCGGTACTGGTTTCGCGGCGCCGTGATCTTCACGCTCTTCTTTCTCGCGGGCCTCGCGTGGGTGGTCACCAAGCCGCGGGTCTACAAGTCGGAAGCGGCTTTCCAGGTGCAGGATTCGAACACCACCGGCGAGCGCAACGACATGGGCGAGGAGCAGATTCAGCGCAGCGTCGAGGCGCGGCTGAGCCAGGTGTACGGCTCGCGCCGCTACATGATGAACATCATCCGCGAGCTGCACCTCTATGACCATCTGCTGGGTGTGGGCCCCGACGGTCGTCCGGTGACCTCCGAGTCGAAGATCGTCGACATCTTCACGAGCGCCATCGACCGCCGCGTCGAGCGCAACATCGTGCACCTGGGCTTTATCTACAAAGACCCGGCGCGCGCCCAGCAGGTGGTGCAGTCGCTCATTCGCCTCTTCGTGAACGAGCGCAAGATGGCCGCCGAGGAGCAGGCCCGCGACACGCTGCAGCTCGTCGAGGGCCAGCTGCGCGAGCTCGAGGGCGTGCTCGCCCAGCGCCAGGAGGCGCTCGACCACTTCGTGATGGCCAACCAGGCGATGGTGGACCGCATTCGCATTCAGCGCGGCGGCCCCGCGATGACGCTCGCCATCGCGGCCAACGGCGGCGGGGCTACGGGGCCCGCCCAGCGCGCCGCGCCGGACCCCACCACGAGCTCGCGCACGCGCGGCCTCCGCGCGCGGGTGTCGCAGCTGCAGAGCGCGCTCGAGATGCTGCGCAACCCGCAGGGCGCGACGCAGCAGCAGGACAACGAGTCGCCCGACGTGTTGGCCATGCGCGGGCGCGTGGGCGAGAAGCGCGACGCGGTGGCCGTGCTTCGCTCGCGGGGGCTCACGGCCGACCACCCGACGCGCGCTGCGGCCGAGCGCGAGCTGTCGGACATGGAGTCGCAGCTCGCGTCGCTGATCGCGCGGCACCGCGGCGTGGAGCGCCAGCGCGACGACCTCTCCGAGTCGGAGCGCGCCTCGCGCATCGAGCAGCTCACGCGCGACCTGCAGCAGGCCCGCGTCGAGCTGTCGGACAGCGAGCGCACCGACAACGTCGCGCGCGGCCTGCAACCCGCGCAGCCGTCACAGGCCGTGGTGCCCGCGGTGGCCGCGCGGCCGCCGGGGCAGCTCGGCAACATCGTCGAGGTCGAGGCCCAGTGGGACCGCCTCCTCAACGACCTCAACGGCACGCGCACCGCGTACAACGACCTCCTGCGCCGCAAGCTCGAGCGCCAGTCCGACCTGCGGCGCATTCAGCTCGCGGGCGGAGAGACGGTGCGCATCATCGACCCGCCGTCGCGCCCGGTGGAGCCCGAGCCCCCGGGGCGCACCAAGCTCGCCTCGATGGTGCTCTTCTTCGCGATGGTGGCGGGCCTCGGCACGGCCCTCGTGTCGGGCTTTCTCGACACGCGCGTGTACGACCTCACCGACCTGCGCCGCTGGGGCGAGCTCCCCGAGCTGCCCTTCGTGCCCGAGCTGCACCTCGACGCGCCCTACGCCGCGCCCGACCGCGGCGACCCGTCGGGCTCCCGCGGCGGCTAACGCGCCGTCGTCGCGTCCGCTCCTCTGCGGCCGTCCGCCGCGACACGCCGTTGCAATCATTTCTGCCCCCCTGCTAGAGAGGCTGTGACCCATGCGCGCACACCCGTACATCATCGCCGCGTTGTTCGTCGTTACGACCGCGAACGTGGGCTGCCACGCGTCGCTCTCGGGCCCGTGGCCGCCCATCGAGGCCGCCACGCAGACCTATCGCATCGGCCCCGGTGACGTGCTCCGCGTGTCGGTCTTCGGCAACCAGGAGCTCAACACCCGCGTCACGGTGCGACCCGACGGCCGCGTGACGCTGCCGCTCCTCGACGAGCTCGCGGTGGCCGGGCGCACGGTGAACGAGGTGAGCACCGAGGTCTCGACGGGGTACCGCCGCTACGTGCAAGACGCCCGCGTCGCCGTGGTGATCGAGGAGGTGCACAGCTACCGGGTGTTCGTGACCGGCAAGGTGCAGCGCGCGGGCGAGTTCGAAGCCCGCACGCCCCTCACGGTGATGCAGGCCCTCGCGCTCGCCGGCGGCGGCGCGCGGGGCGCCAACATGGACGGCATCGTGATCCTGCGCCGCGGCGCCAACGGCCGCGACGAGCGCTACGAGTTCTCGTACACCGAGTGCACCGAGGGGCGCACCGAGATGAACTTTCTGCTCCGCTCGGGCGACACGATCATCGTGCCGTGAGGGCTTCTACCCGCGCTCGTTGAGGGGGGGCGCCTCGACGGCGGCGCTGATGCGCGGGGTGTACGCGGGGAGGGCGACGGTGACGCGGGTGCCGCCCGCCTCGCGGCTCTCGACGTGGATGGTGCCGCCCGACTCGACGATGAGCGCGCGCACGGTGGCCATGCCGAGGCCGTGGCCGCGCTCGCCGGCGCGCGTGGAGAACCACGGTTCGAACAGCCGCGCGAGCACGTCGGGCGCCATGCCGCAGCCGTCGTCGCGCACCTCGATCATGGCGCGGTCGATGATGCCGCCGGCCGCGGGCGACGACTCGCCCCACGCCGACAGCGTGATGGTGCCGCCCTCGGTGACGGCGTGGCCCGCGTTGGTGACGAGGTTCATTACGATGCGCTGGAGGTGACCGGCCACGAGGCGCGCCGAGGGCATGTCGGGGTCGATCTCGGCGACGAAGCGCACGGTGACGGGCAGGGCCCTGCGGAGGAGGGGCGTGAGCGAGAGGAGCTCGCGCCCGAGGTCGACGTGGGCGGGCGCGGTGTGCGAGGCGCGCTCGCGCGAGAGCATCTGTCGGGTGAGCGACTCGGCGCGCCGCAGGGCGTCGAGGATGAGCCGCGCGGCGTCGTGGTGGTCGCGGTCGAGGGAGGGGTCGTCGAGGAGCGTGCCCGCGGCGCACGCGACGGCCG
>CAISKJ010000375.1 GCA_903885885.1 uncultured delta proteobacterium | reverse complement strand
GCCGAGCGGCCCGATGCCGTCGGCAACCAGTTCTCGATCTTGCGATTGCAGTGGTCGCAGGTCGACGCGGAGCTCTGGCAGCGCGAGGGCGCGGCGGGCATCTACAAGCCCGCGCGGCGCTTCTTCTTCATGGTGCGCGACGAGCCGCGGGCGCCCGAGCAGGTGAGCCGCGCGCGCACCCACAGCCGCGCGTGGCGCGTCGACCGCCACGGGATCCTCCACGCGAAGGTGGTGCTCGAAGACATCGCCCTCCACAGCGACGTGGTGCTCGCCGTGGTGCATCCGCCCTTCTGCGACGCACGCGGCGCCGCGAAGGCCAGGGTTCCCGAGGGTGAACTCGTCGTCGAGGAGCACCGCCTCGCCAACGGCGGTCGACGCTACTCGCTGCGCCCCGACGGCCGCACGTACGCGCGCCTCGAGTGGACCTACGAGGTCTCCAACGCGGTGGCCCTCACGCAGACCGAGCGCGCGCGCCGCGGCCCCGACGCCGGGCCTCGCACGCCCCTCGTGGCGCTCGAGTCGCGGCCCTACACCGTGCGCTTTCCCTGCGATCAGCTCACGCTCTCGCTGCGCTTCGACGCGCCCGACGTGATCGCAGCGGGCACGAGGCCCGGCGCCGTGGTCGAGACGCGCCACGAAGACCACGGCCTCGAAGACTGGCGGCGCTTTCCGCAGGCCGAGGCGCGCTGCCACCTCGACGACGCGACGCCCGACGGCGCGCTGAGCCTGCGCGTCGAGAACCCGCTCGTGGGCTACCGCTACTCGCTCGAGTTCACGCTCGCGCAGGCGGGCCACTCCCTCGACGCCTCGACGCGCCGCCTCACGAACGAGCTCCTCGAGAAGTGCCGCGAGTCGCACCGCCGCGACGACTCCCTCGACGCGCGCATCACCGAGCAGCTCTCGGCGCAGGTCGAGCGCATCCTGGGCGGGCCGCTGGGCGCGCGCTGCGCGTGGCTCGGGCTCCTCTGGGCCGAGGCGCGCAGCCAGCTTTTCGTGGCCTTCGGGCGCTTTCTGCACCCGTCGTGGAACGTGCGCTTCAAAGCGGGCGACGGCGTCGCGGGGCACGCCTTCCGCTTCGCGCGCCCCGTCACCTGGCACTGCGACGACGGCGGCACCGCGCCGCTCATCTACCGCCCCGAGACCGAGGCCCAGGGCCCCTACCGACGCGCGTACCGCTGGGTCGTGAGCGTACCCCTCGGCGCGCGCGACGGCTCGCCCATCGGCGCCATCAGCTTCGCGGCCGACGGCGAGGTCACCGACGCCGACCGACGCCTCGACGAGCTCGCGGCCGATCCCGCGAAGCACGAGCGACTCCTCGGCGAGCTCCACGCCGTGCTCAACGTGGCCTTCTGGGCGCTCGTCGCCGACGCCGAGGAGCTCCTGCCCACCGACCGCAACCACGCGCAGGCCATCCTCGACGCGTGGACGCGCTGAGGGCGCTCCTCCCCTTCCGTGTCTCTTCCCCCATAGACGCGCAAGGCTCGACCCTTCGTCGTCTATCCCCCCACAGACGGGGCATCGCTCGAACGATTCCCCGGTCTATCCGGCACAAACGCGGACGTCGCTCGACCCTTCCGCCGTCTATCCCCCCATAGACGCGGCCCTCGCTCGCCCCATCCCCGCCTCTGTCCGCCCTAGATGCGACGAAGGCCCGACCCATCCCCGTGTCTGTGAGTCACAGACGCGCTGACGAATCGAGCCTTCGCGCTCCCTCTACGGGACGGCTCTCACATGTGGGCGATGATCGCGTCGCCAAACTCGGAGCACTTGACCTTCTTCGCGCCGTCCATCATGCGCGCGAAGTCGTAGGTCACGGTCTTCGAGCCGATGGCGCCGTCCATGCCCTTGATGATC
>CAISKJ010000374.1 GCA_903885885.1 uncultured delta proteobacterium | reverse complement strand
CGACGAGCCCTTCGCCGAGCTCGAGCGCGACCTG
This sequence comes from uncultured delta proteobacterium, assembly GCA_903885885.1. Lineage (GTDB taxonomy): Bacteria > Myxococcota_A > Polyangia > Polyangiales > CAISKJ01. The sequence goes on along the minus strand of CAISKJ010000374.1, from coordinate 7,104 downwards.
CGCGCGAAGGGCGTCGAGGTGTCGCGCATCGTCACCGTCGAGGCCGTGCGCGGCGTGCTCGACGCGCGGCGCGTGAAGGGCTTCACCCGCGAGGTCGAAGACTTTGTGGTGCTCGCGTGGGCCGCATGGTCGAACCGCGAGGTGTCGCGCGGCGACCGTGTGCTCGACGACCCGACCATCGGCGCCCTGCCCGACGAGGCCGAGCTCGTGCTGCCGCGCCTCCCGAGCGCCGAGAACTGGGAGCGCGCGCTGCAACGGGCCACGGTGTGCCTCAACCTCCCGAAGGGCGCGAGCTCGCTGCGATCGCGCAACGTGCGCCGCCTCGCCGACGACATCGAGCGGGCCCGCGCCACGGCCGTCGAGGGCGGCGCGCTGCAGCTCCCCTCGCTGCTCGATGCGCGCGCGTCGCTGATCGACGCGACGGCCCCGCGGGTGGTGACAGCCTCCGAAGTGCAACGGCTCGTGCAGGCCCTCGACGTGCGCGACGCGGTGGGACGCGTCGAGGCCCTGGCGACCTTCGCCTCGACGATGCCCGACGCGGCGATCGGCCGGTGCATGGTGTCGCTGCGCGGCGTCACCGCGGCGCTCGCTGACAGGCTCCTGTGGCAGGGCGTCGAGTCGCTCGCGCGCCGCGACAGTGCCGACGCCCGCGCGCTCGTCGAATACGCACGCAAGGTGCTCTCGGCGGACGAATCGGCCGCCTCGATCACGGGCGAGATCGGCAGGATTCGCGAAGAGGTCGGACGCATCCTCCTCGACGACCGCCGCGTGAGCGTGGTGCAGACCGTCAACCCGCCACCCCCAACGCACGCTCCGGCACCTCTGGACTTCGGCGCGACGGGCAAGCAGCCTGCTCTGCCGACGGAGCAGCCCACGGGCAGCACCCCATCGAGCGCGAGGGCGCAGACCGTCGCCGAGGCGCGCTCGGCGCTCGAAGCGCTGCGCCGCGAGATCGACGCGCTCGAACGTGAGGGCACACGCTTCACGCTCACCTGGACGTTGAACCGTGAGTGACCCCGCCGCAGGGCATGTTGCGCCCGACGTCACGACGCTGAACCCCGAAGGGCTCGCGGGCGAGCTGGAGCTCATTCATCGCAAGGAGCATCGGTCGTTCAACACCCTCGTGCTCGCGCGCATGGCGCCGCTCCTGGCCGAGCTCACGGTGCGCACGCACAAGGGGCCGCTGCGGTTCCAGATCGAGACCGCGCACAGCGAGATCGAGCTCCGCGCGGCGCTGCCCGACGGGCCCGACGACGCCCCCACGGTGGTGCTCCTCGATTGGGACCCGGGGCGACTCCCCGCCGACCTCCTCGGTCGCGTCGCCAACGGCACCGTGTACACCATCGCGCGCGGGCGACGCCTCCGCGGCGTGTTCTCGCAGGCGCAGATCTCCACCGAGCTCGAGCTCTGCCGCCCGCTCGTCGACGCGCTGTTGCGCGAGCCGGGCTTCGTGCGCGCGGTGCCTCCCGGCGGCCTCGTGACGCTCGACCACGCGTGGCGCTCGTGGCTCGTCGCCCGCAAGGTCTTCGGCGAAGAGAACGAGCGCGAGGTGACGCTCCTCTTGCGCTTCACGCGAGAAGCTCCGCCCGTCGGGCTCGCGAGCTACCTCGCCCAGCACCCCGACCTGCACCGCGAGCTCGACGCGTGGCTGCGTCACGCCGTCGGCCTCGTGGCGCCCGGTGCGCTTCGCCTCTGGCTCGAGCGCCGCGGGATCGAAGCGGGCGCCCTCGCCTTTGTGCTCGACGGCGCGCGCGACTCGCTAGGCGCGCACGACTTCGTCGACGGCATGCTCGCGGCGCGACTCGTCGAATTGTCGCCGAGCGTTGCAGACAACGCGCGCAACGAGCCCAGGATGCTCGTCGCGTGGGCCGACCTCGCCAACCCCCTCGCGGCGCAGTGCGAAGACGCCCCCGAGCGCCTCTTGCGCATGCTCGAGGCGGCCGACCGCTTTCTCCCCACGCACGACACCATCGCCGCGGTGCTCGCGCGGAGCGACTACCTGCGCGGCGCCCTGGAGCGTCGCAAGCGCGCCCTCGCCGAGGCCCTGCAGTCGGCCCTGGAGACCGCCGACGAGCGCACCTGGCGCGGGCTCATCGCGGCCCTCGACGCCCTCGGCCGCCACAAGTTGCGCGACGCCGATCGCGATGAGCTGGGCCTCTACGAGCGAGCGCGCATGGCCGTGCGGCTCCTCGGATGGCTCGCGGCGCGCGGCCGCGACGTGGCCTTTTCGGCGACCGACAGCGACGTGGTGGTGCTCACCGAACGCGCCGAAGACTACGTGCGACAGGGGGCCTTCGCCGACCTCGCGCGCCGCGTCGCGCGCGGTCCCTCGATCGATGCCCTCGGTGCCGCGATCGAGGCGGTGGTCGCGCGCGCCGATGCGTTGCGCGATCGCGACGATGCAGAGTTCGCGCAGAAGCTCGTACGGTGGAGCGAGCGGGGACGCCCGGCCGATCGGGTGATCCCCGTCGAGCTCGCGCTCGATGTCTTCGCCGCCCACTTCTTGAAAGATGACCCGCAGCGACGGCTCCTCGTGCTCGTGGTCGAAGGCATGGGGTGGGCGCGCGCCGTCGAGCTCATGGAGGCGCTGGAGACCGCCCACTATGCGCCCCTTCGGTGGCGCGTACCCGGGAGCGAACACGGCGGCGTGCCTCCGGTGATCGCCGCACTTCCGAGCATCACCGACGTCTCGCGCGCGGCCCTCTTCGCGGGCCAGCTGTTGCGCCCTGGCGACGCGCTCGACAGCTCGCGCGACGCGCTTCGCCTGCAGAACCACAAGGCCCTGCGCGCGCTCGACGTGAAGGCCCCGCTGCTCGTGCGGCGCGACGTTCACAGCCCCGCGGGCGACGTATCGGCCGATGCGATCGAGCTCGTCGCGCGCCCCGATCGCCTCGTCGCGCTCGTGCTCGAAGACTCCGCCGCGCTCCAGCGATCGCTCCCTGAGCTGCTCGAGCGCGCCACGCTGGCCAACCGTGCCGTGCTTCTGGTCGCCGACCACGGCCGCGCGCCCGGTGTTCGCATGGAGCGCGCGGTGCGTCGCCGCGAAGACGAGTCGGGCGGCCAGCGCTGGCGAACGTGGCGCGCAGACAGCGACTCCGCCGAGGGCGAGGTCGTGCTCGGCGGGTCCTACGTGTGGCGCCCCGCGGGCATCGAGCGCGTGGCGCTTCTCGCGCGAGAGACCGACTCCTACGGTGTCGCGACGCCCGAGGGCGAACAGGGCGGCGCGACGCTCGCCGAGGTGGTGACCCCTGCGATTCTCATGGCCGCCGAGTCGCTGGCCGGTCGCATGCGCACCGCCTATGAGCGCGAGGCGATCGATTCCACCGTCGAGGTGCGGCCGCTCGTACGGCCTGCGTGGTGGAGCCTTCGCAGCGACGCCAGCGCCACGGTGGTGCGAGCCCCCGCCCCGCCCCCGCGCGCCACGCCCCGCAAGGAGCCGCCGAGCGCGCAGCCCGCGCTGCCGACCCTCGCCATCGAGATGCGCCCGGCGCTCCCGACGGCGGCGCAGCCCGCGCCGAAGGTCTCCCCGTGGAGGACCTTCTTCGACAGCTCCAAGGCCCTCAAAGAGGTCGGCATTCGCTTGGACGATCGCTTCGTAGCGGCCATCGACGCCCTCGACGCGGCGGGCGGCACGCTCTCGCTCGAGCGCCTCGCGAGCACGGTCGGATGGATGCCCATGCGCGCGGGCGGCATCGTGTCGTCGATGGCCGAGGTGCTCAACGCCGACGGCACGCAGGTGGTGCAGACCGACAACGCGACACGCATGGTTCGCCTCGACATCACGGCCCTGAAGGAGATCTTCGGATGACCACGCTGCCCCTCGCCCGCCGCCGCGAGGTCATCGCCGCGCTGCGCAACGGAACCGTCCCCCGCCGCGGCATCGAGGCGCTGGCCACGGGCCTCGAACGCTTCGAACGCGTGCTCGACGACGAGCTCGCCATGGCCGCCTCGGGGCACGGCGTGTTCAAGTCCGTGCGCGGCGAGTACGGCAGCGGAAAGACCTTCTATTCGCGGTGGTTGCAGCACCGGGCGCAGGCGCAGGGCTTCGCGACCTCGGAGGTGCAGATCAACGAGACCGAGACGCCGCTCCATCGCATGGAGACGGTGTACCGCCGCGCGATGGAGAACCTTCGCACGCGCGAGTGGGACGACGGCGCATTTCGCTCCCTCGTCGACCGCTGGTTCTTCTCGCTGGAGGAGGAGGTCTGTGGCCGCGAGGGCGTCGACGCCAACAACGCCGCGGTGCTCGCCCGCGAGGTCGCCACGCTCCTGGAGCAGCGCCTCGCGGTGGTGAGCCGCACGCAGCCCACCTTCGCCGCCGCGCTGCGCGCCTGCCACGGCGCACGCGCCGCGGGCGACCACGCGACCGAGGAGGGCCTCCTCGCGTGGCTCATGGGCCAGCCCCACGTGAGCGCCGACATCAAGCGCGCCGCGGGCGTGAAGGGCGAGGTCGACCACTTCGCCGCGAGCGCGTTCCTCCGGGGCCTCCTCGCGATGCTCCAGCAGACGGGGCGCAAGGGCCTGGTGCTCGTGCTCGACGAGGTCGAGACCGTGCAGCGCATGCGCGGCGACGTGCGCGAGAAGAGCCTCAACGCGCTCCGCCAGTGGATCGACGACCTCGACGGCGGTCGCTACCCGGGCCTGCACCTCGTGATCACGGGGACGCCCCCCTTCTTCGAGGGCAAGAACGGCATTCAACGACTCGCGCCCCTCGCCCAGCGGCTCCACGTCGACTTCGCCGACGACCCGCGCTGGGACAACCTCCGCGCCGTGCAGATTCGCCTGCTTCCCTTCGACGCGACGCGGCTCTTCGAGGTCGGCTGCAAGGTGCGCGACCTCTATCCCGCGCGCAACCCCGAGCGCCTTCGCGCGCGGGTGAGCGACGACTTCATCGCCGCGCTCGCGGCCGATGCCACCAAGGCCTTCGGCGGCCGCGTCGGCGTCGCGCCGCGCATCTTTCTGAAGAAGCTCGTCGCCGGCGTGATCGATCTCGTCGACGAGCACGACGACTTCGACCCCGTGCAGCGCTTCTCGCTGAAGCTCAGCGCCGCCGAGCTCACGCCCGAAGAGTGCGAGGCCGCGGGCATGGCGCGCAGCGTCGACGACATCGAGCTCGACCTCTCGTCGTCACGCGGCTCGGACCCGACGGACGGCGCGTGAGCAACGGGCCCGACGCCTTCGACCGGCTCTCGCCGGCGATGCAGTACCACATCGTCAACACGCTCGGCTTCGACGCGTTGCGCCCCGTGCAGGAGCTGTCAGCGCACGCGATCCTCGACGGCTGCAACTGCGTGATCCTCGCGCCCACAGCGGGCGGCAAGACCGAATCGGCTTTCTTCCCCGTGCTCAGCGCGATCGACAGCGAGGGCTGGGAGCCCGTCTCGGTGCTCTATGTCGCCCCGACGCGCGCGCTCCTCAACAACCTCGACGCCCGTCTCACCCGCTACGCCGAGATGATCGGGCACCGCGCGTTCACCTGGCACGGCGACACCCCCGACGGCGCGCGCCGCGGCTTTCTGCGCGCCCCGGCCGACGTGCTGCTCACGACACCCGAGTCGCTGGAGGTGATGCTCATCAGCCCCAAGGTGCCCGCGCGACGCCTCTTCGCGGGGCTGCGGGCGGTGGTGATCGACGAGGTTCACGCCTTCGTGCGCGACGACCGCGGCGGCCACCTCGCGTCGATCCTCGAGCGCCTCTCGCGCTATTGCGGCCACGACGTGCAGCGCATCGCTCTGTCGGCGACGGTGGGCAACCCCGACGAGATTCTCGCCTGGCTCGCGGGCAGCTCGACGCGACCGGGGCGCGTGGTGCGAGGCCCCGGCCAGAACGCGGTGCCCGAGATCAAGCTCGACTACGTGGGCGACGACGACAACGCCGCACGCATCATCGCAGCGCTGCACCCCGGCAAGAAGCGCCTGGTCTTCGTCGAGTCGCGACGCCGCGTCGAGTCGATCGCGCGAACCCTCCGCGGCATCGACGTAGACACCTACGTCACGCACTCCTCGCTCTCGATCGAGGAGCGCGCGGCCGCCGAGCACGCCTTCGCCGAGGGCCGAGACTGCGTCATCGTGGCGACGAGCGCGCTGGAGCTCGGCATCGACGTGGGCGACCTCCAGCACGTGCTGCAGATCGACGCGCCCTCGAGCGTGGCGTCGTTTCTACAGCGCATGGGGCGCACCGGGCGCCGCGCCGACACGAAGCCCAACTGCACCTTCCTCGCGACCGAGCAGGAGGCCGTGGTGCAGGCCGCGGCGCTCCTCCGGCTGTACGCGGCGGGCTACGTCGAGCCCGTGCGGCCCGTGCGGCGCGGCGCGCACCTGCTCGCGCACCAGCTCATGGCGCTGGCGCTTCAGGAGGGCGGCATCGCGCAGGGCGACTGGTGGGCGTGGCTGTCGCGCGCGACGCCCTACCAGGGCCTCGACGACGACGACCGCGCGGCGTTGCTCGCGCACATGCTCAACGCGGTGATTCTCCACGTCGACGGCGCGCGGCTGAGCCTCGGCCAGGAGGGCGAGCGCCTCTACGGCCGACGCAACTTCTCCGAGCTGTACGCAGTGTTCGCGACCGCCGCGACGCTCCGCGTGGTGCACGCGGGCGCCGAGATTGGCGAGGTCGAGACGCGCTTCGTCGAGGCCGCGGGCGACAGACCGCTCACGTTTACGCTCGGCGGTCGCGCGTGGCGCGTGACGCTGGTCGAGTGGAACCGCGGCGTCGTGCACGTGGCCGCCGCCGAGCGCGCGGGGCACGCGCGCTGGCGCGGCAAAGGGGGCTTTCTCTCTCGTGCGCTCTGCAAGGCGATGCGCGGCGTGCTCACCGACACGGTGGTCGACGCCCCGTGGTCGAAGCGGGCGTGCGCGGCCATCGAGGCGGCGCGCGAGGAGCACGCGGTCCTCGAGCCGCACGGGCCGCAGCTCGTCGTTGACGGCGGCAAGACGCGCCTGTGGACCTTCGCAGGCGGCGCGGCGAACCGGCTCCTCGCGCGCATGGCCGAGGCGGCGCTCGGCGGCACCGTGACCTCCAACGACCTCAACCTCGGGTTTCAAGAAGAGGCCGCGCAGAGCGACCAGGCGATCGCCGAGTGGGTGGCGGCGCTGCGCCGCGAGG
>CAISKJ010000373.1 GCA_903885885.1 uncultured delta proteobacterium | reverse complement strand
GCCAGAAGGGCCCCGAACAGCATCACCCGAAGAAAGTTGTTGGCTCGCATGGATCTCCGCCTCGCCGATGGTCTTGTAACCAGGGCGTCGCGACTATGGCACGAAATGCGACCGCGTTGCGAGTCTTCGCGTAGTGTTTTTCACCGCTCAAACGAAGCCCCGCACGGTGGTCACAACGCCCCCGCAGCGCAACACCTTGCGCGCCCACCCGTGTCATGAGGAACGCAATGATCGAAGAACGACTCCGTGAGGCCCTCACCTTCGACGACGTGCTGCTCGTGCCCGCGTACAGCGAGGTGCTGCCCCGCGACGTAGACACCCGCACGCGCATCGCGCCGGGCATCGAGCTCGCCATTCCGCTCGTGTCGGCGGCGATGGACTCGGTCACCGAGGCCCGCACGGCCATCACCATGGCCCGCGAGGGCGGCCTCGGCATTCTCCACAAGAATCTCAGCCCCGAGGATCAGGCCCTGGAGGTCGAGAAGGTCAAGCGCGCCCAGTCGGGCATCGTGGTGGACCCGCTCACGGCCGCGCCCGGCGACAACCTCCGCGACGCCGTGGCGCTCATGAAGCGACGGAACATCTCGGGGCTCCCCGTGGTGGTCGACGGGCGCCCCGTGGGCATCGTGACGTCGCGCGACATTCGCTTCGAGACCAACCTCGACCAGCCCGTCGGCGCCGTAATGACCGCCCGCGAGCGCCTCGTCACCGTGACCCCCAACGTGCAGCCCGACGAGGCCCGCGCGCTGCTGCACAAGCACCGCATCGAGAAGCTCCTCGTGGTCGACCCGGGCACGGGGCGCCTCGTGGGGCTCATCACCATTCGCGACCTCACGCAGGCCGAGCGCTACCCCGGCGCCGTAAAAGACGCCCGCGGCAGGCTCCGCGTGGGCGCCGCCATCGGCCCCGGGCCCGACCGCGAGGAGCGCGCGCGCGCCCTCGTCGACGCGGGCGTCGACCTCCTCGTGGTCGACACGGCCCACGGTCACTCGAAGGGTGTCATCGACGCCGTGCGCGCCACGCGCGCCGAGCACCGCGACGTGGCCCTCGTGGCGGGCAACATCGCCACCGCCGAGGCCGCCGAGGCCCTCATCGCCGCGGGCGTCGACGCCATCAAGGTGGGCATCGGGCCCGGCTCCATCTGCACCACGCGCGTCGTGGCGGGCGTCGGCGTGCCGCAGGTGACGGCCGTCAACGACTGCGCGCGCGTGGCCAGGAAGCACGGCGTGGTGGTGATCTCCGACGGGGGAATCAAATACTCGGGCGACCTCGCCAAGGCCGTGGCCGCGGGCGCCGACGTCGTGATGATCGGCTCGCTCTTCGCGGGCACCGACGAGTCGCCGGGCGAGCTGGTGCTGCTCCAGGGGCGCTCGTACAAGATGTACCGGGGCATGGGGTCGCTCGGGGCCATGCGCAAGGGATCGAAAGACCGCTACGGCCAGGCCGGGGCCGCCGACGAGAAGCTCGTGCCCGAGGGCATCGAGGGCCGCGTCCCCTACCGCGGGAGCCTCTCGTCGAACGTGTACCAGCTCATCGGCGGGCTGCGATCGTCGATGGGGTACACCGGCGCGCGCACCATCGCCGAGATGCAGGAGAAGTCGCGCTTCGTGCGACAGACCTCGCTCGGACTCCGTGAGAGCCACGTGCACGACGTGATCATTACGGAGGAGGCGCCCAACTACCGCAAGTCGGAGTAGTGTCTTCGGCCCGCCGCGCCGCATGGACCTGAAACGCGTCACCCGTAACATCTCGTCGCAGTGGATCGCCCACGCCGTCACGGCGGCGGTGGGCATCCTGATGCCGCCGTACCTCCTCGGGCGGCTGGGCACCGAGGGCTACGGGATTCACAACCTCATCGGCGACCTCGGCGGCTACTCGTCGATGCTCTACTTCGGCCTCGGCGCGGCCATCTTGAAGTACGTGGCCGAGCACGACGCGCGCAACTCGCTCGACGAGCTCAACGAGACCGTCTCCACCATCTACGCGGTGTACCTGCGCCTCGGTGCGCTGTGCTTCGCCCTCGCGCTCCTCCTCGCCGTTCCGCTCCCGTACATTTTCGACGTGTCGCCGGGCCTCGCCACCGCGGCGCGCGCGCGCCTCGTGCTCATGGGCGCGGCCATCTTCGCCGAGTTCGTGGGCAGCGTGTACGGCGGCGTGCTCATGGGCCTGCAGCGCTTCGACGTGCTCAACGGCGTAAAGCTCGTGATGCTCGTGCTGCGCAACCTCGCCATCGTGGCGGTGCTCCTGTGGCGCCCGTCGGTGATCGGCGTCGGCGTGGTGGCCCTCGCGAGCACCCTCGTCGAGCAGTGCCTCAACGTCGTGTACGCCCACCGCGTGATGCCCGGCCTGCGCGTGAGCCTCGCCCTCTACCGCCGCGACCGCCTGCGCTCGCTCTTCACCTTCAGCGCCCAGTCTTTCATTTTCACAATGTCAGACCGGCTCATCAACTACACCGACAACATCGTGATCTCGCAGGCGCGCGGCGCCGCCGCGGGGGCCGTGTACGCCTTTCCGCTGCGCCTCGTGGAGTTCGCCCGCGAGGCCCTCGACCGCGCCACGCACGTGCTCATGCCCGGCGTGTCAGCCGCCGCGGCGCGCGGCGAGATGCAGCGCGTGCTCAACTTCTGGCGCACGGGCAACAAGCTGCTCATGGCGCTCGCGCTGCCCATCGCGCTCGTGCAGTTTCTGTGGGGCGGCCACGTGCTCGCCCTGTGGCTCTCGAACAACCGCGGCGACGACGTGGCCCTCGTGGTGGCCGAGGGGTACCGCTGCCTGCAGTGGCTCGCGCTCGCCTTCGTGGTGCAGATGGCGGGCCGCGGGCTCGCGCGCCCGCTCTTCGAGGGCCTCGGCGAGCTCAAGCTCCCGGCGCGCATCGCCCTCTTCGAGGGGGCGGCCAACCTCGCGCTCTCGATCGTGCTGGTGCGCCGCTGGGGCCTCGAGGGCGTGGCCTTCGCGACCTTTCTCCCGGCCTACGTCACCGGCACCGTGGTGATGCCCTGGTACGCCTGCGGGCGCCTCGGCACCTCGTACGCGCGGCACATGTTCGACACCTTCGCCCGCGCGCTGCCGCCGCTCGTGCCCGCGTGGGGCGTGCTCGCGCTCTGCGAGCGGATGGGCTTTCACACCCGCCTCGTCACCCTCGCCGCGAGCTGCCTCGCGGTGCTCGCCGTGTACCTCGCCTTCGCGCTGGTGATCACCTTCGACCGCGACGAGCGCCAGGGCATCGTCGACCGCGTGCTGCGCCGCTGAGCCGCGGGGCACCGTCTGGGGGCGCCTCGCACCCCATCTGGGGACGCCCTGCACCCCATCTCGGCGCGCGTGCACCCCGTCTGGGGACGCCTTGCACCCCATCTCGGTGCGCGTGTACCCCCTCTGGGGGCGCCCTCGGAGGCTGTGGGGGCGCCCGCGGAGGCTGTGGGGGCGCCCTCGGAGGGCGTTTGCCATGCGCACACGTGGCCCCCACCCGCGCTACCGCGCGCCCCGCCCCCGCGGGAGCGAGGGCAGGGCTGTGCATGCTGTGGGCG
>CAISKJ010000372.1 GCA_903885885.1 uncultured delta proteobacterium | reverse complement strand
TCGACCGCCGACGCGGGCGTCGCCCCGCCGACCCCGCCGACCGCTACGCCCGATGCGGCGCCGAGCAACGCGCCGACCGCTGCCCCTGCCGCTCCGACTGCCCCTGCCGCCCCGACCGCTCCGCCCGCGCCGTGAGCGCGCGCGATACTGTTCTCTACGAGGATTCATGAATCAGGAACGTCTTCAGAAGGTGCTGGCCCGCGCCGGCATCGCCTCCCGCCGTCATGCCGAGCAGCTCATCGTGGCCGGTCACGTTCGCGTGAACGGTCGCGTCGTCACCGAGATGGGGCTTCGCGTCGATCCGCACCACGACAAGGTCGAGGTCGACGGCCGTCGCATCGTGATGGAGTCGCCCGTCTACGCGATTGTTCACAAGCCGCGCGGGGTGGTGACGACGCTCAACGACCCCGAGGGGCGCCCCACCATCGCCGAGTACGTGAAGAGCCTCGGCAAGCGCGTGTTCCCCATCGGCCGCCTCGATTTTCACACCTCGGGCGCGCTCCTGGTGACCAACGACGGCGCGCTGGCGCAGGCCCTTCTGCACCCGCGCCACCACGTGGCCAAGGTGTACGTGGCGAAGGTGCGCGGCACGCCCACCGACGGCCAGCTCGACGCGTGGCGCAACGGCGTGGTGCTCCCGCCCACCGAGTCGGATCCCGACGAGCGGGCCGTGCGTACCGCCCCCGCCGACGTGCACGTGCTCCGCCTCGCGCCGCCCGGCGAAGACTCGTCGACGGGGGCCGGCGCGACCTGGATCCAGGTGACGCTGCGCGAGGGACGCACCCGCCAGATTCACCGCATGGCCGACGCCACGGGCCTCTTCGTGATGCGCCTCGTGCGACTCTCGTTCGCCGACATCACCACCGAGGGGTTGCGCCCCGGCGACGTGCGCGCGCTCACCGACAAAGAGGTCACCTCGCTGCGCGTGCGCTACCTGCGTCCGCTCGAGCAGGGCACCCTCGGCGAGCCTACGCCCGACGACTTTCAGGAGCCCGAGGGCGAGGGCGTGCCCGCGACGAAGCGCTCCGTTCGCCGCGCCGCTCCGGTCGAGCGCCCCGTGCGTCGTGAGGCTCCCGCCGAGCGCCCCCTGCGCGGCGCGGCCCCGGCTCCGACCGAGGCGCGGCCGAAGCGCGAGGGCGCCGGGCGACGCTTCGAAACGCCGCCGAAGCGTGAGGGCGGCGAGCGCCACTTCGCGCCCGCCCCGCAGCGTGACGGCGCCCCGAAGCGCGAGGGCGCCGAGCGTCGCTACGACAGCGCGCCGAAGCGCGAAGGTGGCGAGCGCCGTTACGAGGGGGCACCGAGGCGCGATGCTGCGCCGAAGCGTGAAGGCGCCGAGCGCCGCTACGACAGCGCGCCGAAGCGCGACGCTGCGCCGAAGCGTGAAGGCGCCGAGCGTCGTTACGACACTGCGCCGAAGCGCGATGCTGCGCCGAAGCGTGAGGGCGCCGAGCGTCGGTATGACAGCGCGCCCAGGCGTGACGCCGCGCCGAAGCGCGATGCTGCGCCGAAGCGCGACGGCGCCGAGCGCCGCTACGACAGCGCGCCGAAGCGTGATGCGGCGCCGAAGCGTGAGGGCGCCGAGCGTCGGTATGACAGCGCACCGAAGCGCGAGGGCGCCGAGCGGGCCGCTGCGCCGCGTGCCCCCCGGGATGCGTCGCGGGGCCCTGCGCGGCCGAGCGCTGCGCCCGGGCGTGATCGGGCCGACGAGAAGCCGCGCGGAAAGTTCCGCGGTCGTTCCTGAACGATTGTGTTGACAGTCGTGGGGGCGGAGGGTAGTACCTCGCTCCCACTCGACGCGGGGTGGAGCAGCCTGGTAGCTCGTCGGGCTCATAACCCGAAGGTCGTAGGTTCAAATCCTGCCCCCGCAACTGATCGGTAAAACGCCTCCTCTGGCTCATCGCTAGAGGGGGCGTTTTGCTTTGGTGCCGCGGGCAGCACACGCCGTACGGCGCGATCGTTCGCCCCCGTACGATCGTTGGAAGGTGCTTCTCGCGAAGCGCTTTGCGAACTTCGGGGTGTGCGCTCGTTCGGGGGCGCCCGCCGGAGCCGGCGGTGTCAGCGCACGCTGAAGGGGTCGTGGTCGCGCTCGCTCACCGTGAGCACCACATCGGGCATCGCGGCCCGCAGGCGCTCGGCGAGGCGCGCGAGGGTGACGCGCTCGCTGTTGGAGTGCAGCGCGCACACCACGGTGAGCCCCGACGCGGCGGCGCGCAGCGCGTCGTGGTGGCGCATCTCGCCGGTGAGGTACAAGCCCGCGCGCGCGGCGAGCACCTCCTTGATCATGTCGCCGCAGGCGCCTGCGCCGACGGCCACGCGATCGACCACGCCCTCCGTGGGGCCGGCCACCAGCACGTGGGCGAGGCCGAGACCCTCCTTGATGCGCGCGATCAGAACGGCGCGCTCGACGGGCTCGACGGGGCCCACGCGCCCGAGGCCCTTCGCCTCGTCGGGGCGCGTGATGCGGAGCGGGGCGCGCGCCGTCATGCCCACGAGGTCGGCGAGCACGTCGTTGGTGCCGCCGTCGGCCACGTCGAGGGCCGTGTGCGGCGCGTAGAGGGCGACGCCCTCGCGGATCGCGCGGTACACGACGGAGCGCGCGTGCAGTCGCTTGAGGCCCTCGAAGATCGTCGGGTGGTAGGCCACGATGAGCTCGCAGCGCTGCGCGAGGGCCTCGGCGAACACGGCCTCGGTGCAGTCGATCGCGAGCATTGCGCGCGTGAGCGTCGCCCCGGGGTCGCCCACGAGGAGGCCGACGTTTTGCCTGGGCTCGGCGTACCGGAG
>CAISKJ010000371.1 GCA_903885885.1 uncultured delta proteobacterium | reverse complement strand
GGGCACGAGGTGCCGCGACGCGCGCGACATGCCCTCGGGCCACCCGAGCGCGCGGAGCTCGTCGACCCAGACGCCGAGCGCCTCGCGCAGGTCGCCGGTGCGTGCGTAGGCCCGCTCGAGGCTCACGAAGAGCCCGCCGTCGCGCGACTGCAGCGCGCCCGCCGCGGAGAGCAGCTGTGCGATGTCGGCGCCCGCGAAGGTGCGGTGACGAAAGCGTCGCAGGCGCTCGACGAGCGCGTCGCGCGGCGTCTCACGGGCGGTGACCGAGGGCGACGGACCGAGGTGCGCAAGGAGCGCCTCGAGCTTGCGCGTGATGATCAGCACCTTGCCGAAGGCCAGCAGGGCCGCCACGAGGGCCACCACCTCGCGGTCGCGCGGGTCGTCGTAGCGCCGCGCGAACTGCAGCGGATCGCGGGCGAGGGCCGCGCGCGCGTGCGTGCGAAGAAACTCCGCGTGCCAGTCGCCGATGGCCGCGAGCGAGCGCTCCCGCGCCCTGGCACGATGTGCAGATGACCGCGGCGCCATGCCTGGGTTATAGACGCACGCAGCGTGAAGCGCGCAACCGCATTGCTTCTGGTTCTCGCGGGGGGGCTGAGCCCTGCGGCGGCGCTCGCCGAAGGGGGGCTGCGCAAGGGCCCGTGGCTCATGGACCTTCGCCGCGACTCCGTCGTGGTGATGGTCGAGCGCGAGGTCGCTGGGCCCCTGCACATCGCGGCGCGCGCTGTGGGCAACGCCGACGCGGGCCCGCTGCCCGCGCCCGTCGACCTCGACGACGACGTCTCCCTCGACCTGCACGAGATCAACCTCCGCGGCTTGAGCCCCGGCACCCGCTACGCCTACGAGGTGAGCGGCCCCGGCGTCACGCCCACCGGCGGCACGTTCACCACGGCGCCCGTGCGGCCCGCGCCCTTTCGCTTTGCGATCTACGGCGACACGCGCAGCGACCCGCGCACGCACCGGGCCGTGATCGAGGCCGTGCGCCGCGACGGCCCCGACTTCGCCATTCACACGGGCGACCTCGTGGCCGACGGCCGCGACGAGTCGCTCTGGCAGACCTTCTTCGACGCGGCGGCGCCCCTGCTGCGCGACGTGCCCTTCGTGCCCGTCATCGGCAACCACGAGTTTCTCAGCCCCATGTCGTCGGGCGCCGAGAACTACCGCCGCTACGTGCACTTCGAGCCCACGGGTCCGTCGCCCGAGCTCGACGCGGTGTTCCGCTTCGCCAACGCGCGCTTCGTGCTCACCAGCTCCTACGACGACTGGACGGGCCCCTCGCGCGACTGGCTCACGCGCGAGCTCGAGGCCGCGCGCCGCGAAGACCCCGACGGGTGGCTCTTCGTGGTGATGCACGAGGGCCCGCGCTCGTCGGGGCCCCACGGCGACAGCGAGGCGCTCCACGACGCGGGCGTCGATCGGCTCCTGCGCAGGCTCCGCGTCGACCTGGTGATCTCAGGCCACGACCACGCCTACGAGCGCGGCGACGACGAGGGCCTGCGCTACATGGTCTCCGGCGGTGGGGGCGCGCCCCTCTACCCGCGGCGCTCGGCGCGCTCACATTCGAAGGTGTTTCGCAGCGAGTATCACCACGTGCGCGTCGACGTCGAACGCGACCGCGCCGAGTTCACGGCGATGCGCCCCGACGGCACCGTG
>CAISKJ010000370.1 GCA_903885885.1 uncultured delta proteobacterium | reverse complement strand
GGAGCCGCATACGAATGACTTCATTCATTAAGTATGCTTGCCTGTGGTGGGTAGGGGAGCCGCATACGCGTGCCTGCCGCGGCTCATTGGGTAGGATCTGCGGCCTGCAGCGAGTGTCCCTTCCTTCCCCACGCTTCCTTCCCCGCCGGGCTTGCGAAGATAGCATGCTTGGCGGCGAGCGAGCCGGCCGGCCGCGGTGCTCGGGGAGAGCGCCGACGAGACCTATGCCGTGTGCAAAGCATGGTGGCAAGATATTCGGCGGACAGTGTGTTCAATGAAAGGCTGCCGCTGCCTCGGCCCGCTTCCGCCCCTCGGCGGCCCACCGAGCGCAGGGCCCGCGTTCTCGTCGTCGTCGCCCGCGATCCCCGCGGTAGGCCTCAACGCCCCGCCGGCGATGAACCTTGGCGCATCGCCCGGCCTGGGCGCCCTGCCTCCCCTCGGAGCACCGCCGTCCGTCGGTGGTCTCGGGCCCCTCCCGATGCTCGGTGCCGCGCCCATTGTCCGTCCTCCGTCGGGCATCGGCCCCGCGGCGGGCGCCTACAACCCCGCCGCGAGCGGCGACCCGTTCTCATCGAGCGGCGACCCCTTCTCGTCGAGCGGCGATCCCTTCGCGCCGTCCGCGCCCGTCAACGCGCAGTACGTGCCTTCGGCGCCCGAGTCGTTTCCCAGCCCCGACCCCTTCGCCCAATCGCCGGGCGGGCTGCCCTTCGCGCAGCCGCGCATCCAGACCGTGGGGCCCAGCCACGCGGTGCTCACGCAGGGGCACCCCCCGGCGGTGCGCGCGCAAACCATCGGGCCCAACGGCGCGGTGCCCACGCCGGGTCTCCCGCAGATCAAGCCCGCCGGCGCGGCGCTCGCGCAGAGCCCGCAAGACGCGTGGAGCGCCCCGCGCATCGAGCCCGAGATCGAAGAGTCGCACACGCGCGTGGTGCAGGCGATCGGCGCGGTGCGCCCGAAGTTTCTCGTCACCCAGCTCGATGGCACCGAAGAGGGCGAGTTTCACCTCAACGAGGGTGAGAACCTCGTGGGCCGCGAGGTCGGCGGCATGTTCGCGAAGGACAACCTTCTCTCCGGTCGCCACGCCACCCTCATCGTGCAGGGGCAGAGCGTGTGGGTGCGCGACGAGGGCTCGCGCAACGGGGTGTACGCGCGCATCCCGCGGCAGCAGCACGTCGAGCTCAACGACGGCGACCAGTTCTGCATCGGCCGCATCATCCTGCGCTTCGAGTTTCTCCCCTCGGCCGACGCGGTGGGCGTACTTCACCTCGTTGTGGGCCGCGACGTCGACAAGGGCACGTTCCCCTGCCGCGTTCCGCGCACGGGCGTCACGCTGGGGCGCAACCGCGCCGACCTGCGCTTTCCGCTCGACGGCTGGGTCTCGGGGCTCCACTGCCAGATCGTGGCCCACGGCCCCCAGGTGATGCTCGTCGACCTGGGCAGCTCCAACGGCACGTACCTCCGCATCCGCGGCGTGCGCGCGCTCGCCCACCACGACGCGCTGCTCATGGGGCAGCGCATCTTCCACCTGCAGTACCAGTAGGCCCTCGGCCCTGCGTACGTCGCGCTACTTGCGCTCGGCGCGACGGCGCGCCATCCACGCGAGGACCGACACCAGCGCGAAGAGGGGCGAGATCTTCACGAGCGTTTCGAAGTCGAACCACGGGGTCGCGGGGGCCTCGGGGGTCGTGGCGTGCGCCGTGGTCGGCGGCGCGGCGGGCGACGCGTCGCGGCGCATGTCTTCCCAGCCGTCGTGGCGCAGCACGGCGTGGTCGAGCGCGGTGCCGTCGGGGCGCAGCGCGGTGAACTCGGCGCGGTCGCGGTCAACATCGACGCGCACGAAGTGATACTCGCTGCGAAACACCTTCGAGTGCGAGCGCGCGGAGCGACGGGGATACAGCGGCGCGCCGCCGCCGCCCGAGACCATGTAGCGCAGGCCCTCGTCGTCGCCGC
>CAISKJ010000369.1 GCA_903885885.1 uncultured delta proteobacterium | reverse complement strand
GGGCCGGTCAACGCGTCACTCGCCGACGAACTCGCCGATCGCGCGATACTTGCGGTAGCGGTCTTCGGCGAGCCGCGGGCCGTCGAGCGGCGCCAGCGCGTCGAGGTGGCGCGCGATGGCGTCGCCCACACGCCGCGCGGCCTCGTCGGGGTCGCGGTGCGCGCCGCCCGGCGGCTCGGGCACCAGCTCGTCGACGACGCCGAAGCGCAACAGGTGATCGGCCGTCACCTTGAGCGCCTCGGCCGCCTCGGGGCCGCGCGCGCGGTCCTTCCACAAGATCGACGCGCAGCCCTCGGGAGAGATCACCGAGTACGTCGAGAACTCGAGCATCACGACGCGGTTGGCCACGCCGAGCGCGAGCGCGCCGCCGGAGCCGCCCTCGCCGATCACCGTGGCGATCACGGGCACGCGCAGCCGCGACATGGAGAGCAGGCACTGACCGATCGCCTCGGCCTGCCCGCGCTCCTCGGCGCCGAGGCCCGGGTATGCGCCGGGCGTGTCGATGAAGGTGAGCAGCGGGCGGCGAAAGCGCGCGGCCATCTCCATGAGGCGCAGCGCCTTGCGGTAGCCCTCGGGGTGCGGCATCCCGAAGTTGCGCGCCATGTTGTCTTTCACCCCGCGGCCCTTCTGGTGCCCGATGAGCACCACCGAGCGGCCGCGAAAGCGCGCGATGCCGCCCACGATGGCGCGGTCGTCGGAGTACGCGCGGTCGCCGTGGAGCTCGACGAAATCGTCGCAGAGCCGCTGCACGTAATCGAGCGTGAAGGGCCGGTCGGGGTGCCGCGAGAGCTGCACCTTCTGCCACGACCCGAGCGAGCCGAAGATGTCTTCTTGAAGCCGCCGGGCCTTCTCTTCGAGGCGCGCGACCTCGACGTCGAACTCGGCGCCCCCGCGCCCCGAGGCGCGAATGGCGGTCTTGAGCTCGGCGATGCGTCGCTCGAGCTCCACGAGGGGGCGTTCGAACTCTAGCGTGGCCATCTTCGCAGCGCGCCTAGACGTGCCCCTCGGCGTCGGTCACGCGGTCGCGGAGCACCTCGAACACGCGCACCGGCTGGGCGATGCCCTTGGGCTTGATGGGCTCGAGCTCGCGCACTTCGAACTCGTCCTTCACGAGGTTCCACGTGGTCTCGGCGATGAGCACCTGCATGCCGTGGGCGGCCGAGCACAGGCGCGCGGCGAGGTTCACGGGCGCGCCGATCACCGTGTACTGCATGGCCTTCGAGCTGCCGATGTAGCCCGCCACCACGTCGCCGGTGTTGATCCCAATGCCGATCTCGAACGAGGGCCTCCCCTGCGCGGCGCGCTCGGTGTTGAAGGCCCGCAGCTCGTCGAGCATGGTGAGGGCGGTGCGCACGGCCCGCACGGCGTCGTCGGGGTGCGACACGGGCGCGCCGAAGAGCGCCATGATCTCGTCGCCCACGAACTTGTCGAGCGTGCCCTCGTACTTGAACACGATCTCGACCATGCGCTCGAAGTAGTCGTTGAGCATCTGCACGATGTCGCCGGCGTGCATGGTCTCCGACCGCGAGGTGAAGCCGCGAATGTCGCTGAAGAGCATGGTGGTGACGCGGGGCTCGCCGCCCTGCTTCACCTCGACCTTGCCCGACACCACGAGCTCGGCGATCGCGGGCGAGAGCAGGCGCTGAAAGCGCGCCCGCGCGAGGGCCTCCTCTTCGATGCGCCGCGCGAGGCTCGCGTTGGCGATCGAGAGCGCGGCCTGGTTGGCGATGTTGGTGAAGAGCTGCAGGTCCTTCTCGCCGAAGGCGTTGGGGTTCTGCGAGTCGACCATCATGATGCCGAGGAGCTCGTTGCGGTACAGCAGCGGCACCGCCATCGAGCTGCGAATGCCCCGTCATGATGATGGACTTCGACTCGGAGAAGCGCGGGTCGAGCTTGGCGTCGCTCGAGAGCACCGCGACCTTCTCTTTCATCACCTGGCCCACGACGGCGCGCGACACCACGAGCTCTTCGGGGCCGGGCCGACGGGCGCGCGAGCAGCGCGGCTTGAGCTCACCGGCCTCGATGAGCAGGATCACCCCGCGGTCGGCCATGAGCAGATCGAACGAGCGCTCGAGGATCTTCTCGAGGAGGCGGTCGAGGTCGAGCTCGGCGCCCACCGCGCGCTGCAGCTCGTACGAGATGCGCAGCTTCTCGTAGTCGCGCCGCAGGGCCTCGACGTCTTGCACCGTGCGCTCGGGCATGAACTGCTGCAGCTCCGCCGCGATCTTGGTGCGAACGTGCGACTCCATCATGGCGCCGCCGATGGTGACGTTGCGCAGCGCCTGCAGGGGCAGCGGCGGCTGCGGCGCCGTGGGGCGCGCGACGAGCGGCGGCGTGGTGGCCCCGATGGCCGCGGCGAGGGCGCCGGGCGGCACCAGCGGGGCC
>CAISKJ010000368.1 GCA_903885885.1 uncultured delta proteobacterium | reverse complement strand
CGGGGGTCCAGTAGCCGTTCACGTAGTCGGTGGTGACGTAGTAGGTGCCGCGCGCGTGGTGGGCGTACTCCACGGTGGCCATCTGGGCGGCGGCCGCGGCGCCCCACGAGCCCGGCATCGACGAGTCGGGCGCGTCGATGTCGTGCGTGAGAAGCAGCGCCGAGTCTTGCGCGCCCGGCACCGTGTGCTTGAAGACGACGTGCCCGCCGGCGCCCTCGCGCACGGCGTCGCGGAGCATGAGCCCCAGCACGTCGCCCGCGGGCTCGAAGCAGTTGATGTAGCAGCGGTAGTGCGGAAACGCGTGGAGGTTGTGCCCCACGGCGTAGATGGCCCCGCGGCCCACGACGCGGCGGGTGACGGCGGCGCCCGCATCGGCGGAACCGGCGTACGCGCGGGCGAGCACGGTGGTGCCCGCGGCGGCGTCGAAGGTGTACACCTCCGAGGGCGCGGTGACGGGGTTGTCGGTGATGCGCAGCGAGCGCTCCTCGGGGCTGTCGAGCGAGCGGGTGATGGGCGCCGACGCGACGAAGCGCACGTCGGTGACGTCGACGCGGCGCGCGCTGCGCGTGAGCCCGAGGAGCCCGAGGAGCTGCGCCCCCGCGGCGGTGACCACGGGCTTCTGCACGATGACCACGCCGCCCTGGCGCGCGAAGTCTTCGAGCGCGGCGCGCGAGGTCGCGTCGAACTCGTAGTCGCCCACGTAGCCGGGCACGAGCACCACGGCGTAGTTGCCGGGGATCATCGCGAGCTGCGCGGCGCGCGAGGCGCCCGTCGGGGGTCGGTCGTACGCGATGCCCCACTGCTCGAAGATCGAGGCCACGGTGTTGATCTCGTCGGGGCCGTCGACCCACAGGTCGTCGGGAATGAGCATAAACGCGCGGGGCCGCACGCTCGCCGTCGCGGCCACGTCGTCGACGGCGCCGTTGCAGTCGTTGTCGAGGCCGTCGCGCACCTCGGGGCTCGCCGACGGGGTCATGCACACGCGCGTCATGCCCTCGCACGAGGCCCAGCCCGTCGCGCACACGCCGCGCTCGGTCGTGGTGCACGCGTTGGCGCCCGTGGGCACGAGCAGGTCGACGTTGCCGTCGCAGTCGTTGTCGACGCCGTCGCAGCGCGTCTCGAACACCTCGCGCCGCGGGTCGCTCGCGGCGAGCGCGCAGCCCGTCACCGTCGAGGGCACGTCGGCGAAGCGCACCGGAACCAGCGCGACGCCTGCGTCGGCGAGCGCGTCGGGCGCCGCATCGGCGGCCACGTCGACCGCGGCATCGACGGCCACGTCGACCGCTGCATCAACGGCCACGTCGACCGCTGCATCAACGGCCACGTCGACCGCTGCGTCGGCGGCCACGTCGGCGGCCACGTCGACCGCGGCATCGTTCACATCGGGCGCATCGGTCACGTCGGTCACGTCGGTCACGTCGACCACGTCGACCACGTCGCTCACGTCGCTCACGTCGCTCACGTCGACCACGCGCGCGTCGGCGGTGTCGGCGGGCGGCGCGTCGGAGCGGTCGTCGCCCGTGTCGAGCATCACCACGTCGACCGCCACGTCGGGCGCATCGGGGTTATCACCACACGCGCTGAGAACAACCATGACCGCGAGGCCGAGGCCTACCCGCCGAGTCCTATCAGGGTGCACTTTCACAGGCCCCAAAGTACACGAGGCGCCCCGCGAGAGACACGCTCTCCGCATCACCCGCTCGAAGTTCGCACACCCGGAGCTCCGTCGGGTGCGGCCCGCGTGACGCCTCGCCGCACGGGGGTGTGCAAACGATCGTGTCTTGCCGATCGCACACGGCGCGACGATGCTCCGCTCGCCCATGCAAACGCTCCAGGCGCAGCGCTCCGTCGACCTCCACTGCGAGCTCCCGTCGCAGGTCGACTCTGCGCTCGAGGGTGGCGAGCCGGGTGCTTCGCACGACGCATCGAGCGCGTCGCCCACACACCCGATCGAGCCCTACACCGGGCGCTTTCGTTCGCTGGTGTCGTCGGCGCCGCTGCTGGCTCCGTGGAGCGCGCCGCCCGCGCCCACGGGCTTCAGCAGCGCGCCGCCGCCTGCGCGAGGCCTTCCGTTGTGGTGGTCGCGGGCCGTGCGCGGCGGCGTGGCGCTCACCCTCGCGCTCATGGCCGCGAAGGCTGCGCTGCTCGCCGGCCTGCTCCCGTTGTGACGGCGTGCGCCGCCTCGGGCGGCGCTTCGGGGAGCAGAAAGGTCGACACGCGCGCGGCCGCCGCGTCGTCGAGGTGCCCCGCGAGGCGCGACGCGCGGATCATGGTGGATCCGTCGAGCTCGCCCGCGCGCGCGACGTGGAGGGCGTACGCGCCGACGGGCATGCGGAGCGGGTCGCTGCTCGACGTGCCATGCACGCGGATGAGCCCCGACGAGGGGTCGTAGGTGCCCGCGACGCTCTCGCGCACCTGCGTGCCGTCGAGATCCCACAGAAAGAAGCCCGCGACCATGAAGCGGTGGCGGCGGCGCAGCGCGAGCGTAAAGCCGTAGCGCGCGTGGCGAAGCTCGAGCGCGCCGACCCAGGCGCGAATCGACTCGTCGGCCCAGCCGTGCATCGTGGAGCTCGACGACGGCGCGACGGGCGCGCCCTCGACCGGGGCGACGCGCGCGACGGGTGCGGGCTCGACCCGCGCGGGTGCGGCGACGGCGACGGGCGCCGCGGGCGCCGGCTCGACCCGCGGCGGCG
>CAISKJ010000367.1 GCA_903885885.1 uncultured delta proteobacterium | reverse complement strand
CCTCGCCGAGGCGTTGCTCGGGGCCGCGACGCTCTACAGCGCGGCGCGCGCGGGCGACGGCCTCGTGGCGGCGGCGCGCGCGGTGGCGCTCGTCGACGGGGCGCGTCCGCGCGACGACGACCCGCTGCCCGCGCGTCTGCGAACGCACCTCGTGGCGGCGCAGACGCTGCTCGCGCTGCCGCCGTTCTTCGGGCGCGCGGGGGCCGCCGTGGAGCGGCTGCGAGCGTTGCTCGAGGTGGCGCGCGCGGTGCCGTCCGACGACCTCGCGCGCGGCACCGGGGAGCTCGCGCGCATCGAGGGCAACGCGTGGCTCATGCTCGGCGACGCGCTCGCGCGCACGGGCGACACCGCGGGCGCGAGAGACGCCTGGGAGCGCTGCGCGCCCGCCGCTGGGAGCGTCGCGTACGCGGCCCGCGCGCGGCTCCGCGGGCCCCGCGCGGAGTGATCGGCGCTCGGGGCGCTTCGCGTCACGCGAGGCCCCCGCTCGGTCGCGCTCCGTGCGATGGTCCCGCCGATGTCCGACCGCCCTCGCGCCTTCGCCGCTTTCGAACTCCTCCCCTCGCTGCGCGCCTCGCTCGACGAGATGGGCTTCGTCACGCCCACCGAGATCCAGCGCCGCGCGCTGCCGGCCCTCCTCGCGGGGCGCTCCGTCGTGGGCGTGGCCGAGACGGGCAGCGGCAAGACGCTCGCCTACGCGCTCCCCATTCTGCACGCGCTCAAAGCGCTCGAGGGGAGCGGCGAGGCTCTCACGGTCACCGCGCGCCCCCGCGCGGCCGTCATCGTGCCCTCGCGCGAC
Organism: uncultured delta proteobacterium; assembly: GCA_903885885.1. Taxonomy (GTDB): domain Bacteria; phylum Myxococcota_A; class Polyangia; order Polyangiales; genus CAISKJ01. The sequence goes on along the minus strand of CAISKJ010000367.1, from coordinate 1,046 downwards.
CTCGGCGAGCAGGTCACCAAGGTGTTCAAGCGCTTCACCCACGCCACGCGGCTGCGCGTGCGCTCGGTGCTCGGCGGCACCACCATGGAGATCGCGCGGCGCAACATCGCGGGGCCCTTCGAAGTGCTCGTCGCTACGCCGGGGCGGCTCATCAAGCTCCTCGAGCGCGAGCTCATCGACCTCGGCGACGTGCGCACCCTCGTCTTCGACGAGGTCGACCAGATGCTCGATAAAGACTTCCTCCCCGACGCGCAGCGCATCGTCGCGGCGTGCCCGCCCTCGCGGCAGCTCGCCCTCTTCTCGGCCACCGTCCCGCCCGCCGTGCAAGACCTCATCGGCAAGCTCTTCGCCGACGCCGAGCTCGTGCGCAGCGAGGGGAGCCACAAGGTGGTGCCCACCCTCACCACGGTGAACCGCACCGTGCTCGACGGCAAGCGCGTGCCCGTGCTGCGCGGGCTCATGGCCGAGGCCGTCACCGGCGGCACGCTCATCTTCGTGAACACCCGCGGCCAGGTCGACGCCGTGGCGGCCGAGCTGCGCGCCATGGGCCGACCGTGCGTGGTGTACCGCGGCGAGATGGACAAGGTCGAGCGCCGCGCGAACCTCAAGTCGTTCCGCGACGGCACGGTGCCCGTGCTCATCTCGACGGACCTCGCGGCGCGCGGCCTCGACGTCGAGCACGTGGGGCGCGTGATCAACTATCACCTCCCCGAGCAGCTCGACTACTACCTCCACCGCGTGGGGCGTACGGCGCGCGCGGGCCGCCCCGGCGTGGTGATCAACCTCGTCACCGAGCGCGACCACGCCCTCATGGGCAAGCTCGAGCGCGCGTAGCGCTACGCGCCGAGGGCCCTGCGCGCCGCGGGGCGCACCGCGTCGCCTACGCGCGCCCAGCGGTACGCCGCGAGCGCGCCGGGGTCGTGCGCGAGGTGCAGCTCGAGGTGCGCCTCGACCTCGTGCTCCCACACGTCGTCGAGCACGTCGGCGAGGTCGTCGCGAAAGAAGATCGCCGTGCCCAGCGCGGCGTCGACGCCGAGCGCCTGGTT
>CAISKJ010000366.1 GCA_903885885.1 uncultured delta proteobacterium | reverse complement strand
CGCAGCTCGCCGAGGGCATCGCGGTGCCCGCCGCCATCGCGGCGTGCCGCGCGGCCGTGGCGCCTCCTCCGGGCGCGCGCCCCGCTGCGACGCCCGACGCGGGAGCGCCCGCTGCGCCCCCCGCGGGGCCGTGGGTGCGCGAGACGCAGACGGTGGTGCGCGACGGCGTGCCCGAGCAGTGGCGGCTCCAGTGGCGTACGGCGCCTACGATCGCGTGCAACGAGGTGCCGGCCTCGTGCCCGTGCGCGGGGCTCACCGTGGCCGAGGCGGGGCAGCTCGAGCTCGTGCGGCTGCGCGACGGAGCGCCCCTCGAGCGCATGGCGCTCACTCCGTTGGGCCGCTTCGACGAGGGCCCCGGGCGCTTCGTGTTGCGGCGCTGGGAGGCGCCCGCGGGCACCGAAGGCACGCTCAGCGCGGGCGCGCTCGCGGCGCTGCCGAGCCTGCGCGCCATGACGGTGCGCGACTACGACCGCGACGGGCGCGCGCAGGAGTTCATGCTCCAGGTGGGGGCGGGGCCCTGCGGTCACACGCAGAACGTCGTGGTGGGCATCGCGGGGACAGGGACGCGGCTGCGGGTGTTCGGCACGGCGGCGCACCCCGAGCGACCGCTGCGCTTCGACGCGCCCTCGTCGTGGACGGAGCTCGCCGCGCGCAGCGTGGTCGACGCCGTGGTGGTCGAGTGCGGCGACCACGGGGCCGACGAGGCCGAGGTGCTCCACGTCGAGGCGGCGGCGGGGGTGTTGCGCGCGACGCGCACCCGCTACGCGTGCACCGACGATGGCGCCCGCGGCGCGCGCATCGCGGCCGAAGACTGGTGACCGCCGATCGCGCAGGGGGAGCGACGCTTCGTCCACGCCGCGCCCCCGTTGCGAGGGTGCGCCTACGCCGCCGTGAGGGCCTCGCGCTCGGCGGCCGCGGGCACCGCCTCGTAGCGCGCGAAGCGCATCGTCGCCGACGCGCGCCCGTGGGTTCGACCGCGGAGGTCTTCCACGTAGCCGAAGAGCGCCGCGAGCGGAACGTCGGCCTCGACCACCGACGCGTTGCCGCGCGCGCTCAGGTCGCGCACGGTGCCGCGACGCGACTGAATCGTGCCGAGCGCGGCGCCGAGGTGCTCCTCGGGGGTGATGACCTCCACGGCCATCACGGGCTCGAGCACGACGAGGCCCGCCTCGAGCGCGGCCTCTTGAAACGCCAGCGAGCCCGCGAGCTCGAAGGCCATCGCGCTGCTGTCCACGGAGTGCATCCCTCCGTCGACCAGACGCACGCGCGCGTCGACCACCGGTCGGCCGCCGCGGAGGCCCTTCGCCATGGCGCCCGCCACGCCGCGTCGCACGGCGTTGGCGAACTCCGCGGTGATCACTCCGCCGCGCGTGGCGTCTTCGAAGATCAGGCCCGCGTCACGGTCCGCGGGCGATACCTCGAGCACGACGTGGGCGAAGAGCCCGACGCCGCCGTTCTGTCGCGCGAGCCGATGGTCGACGCGCGCGCTGCCGCGAAGCGCCTCACGAAACGCCACGCGCGGGCGCCCCGTGCGGGCCTCGACCTTGTGCTCGGTGCGAAGCCGGTCGACCACGATCTCGAGGTGCAGCTCGCCCACACCGCGCAGAAGGGTCTGCCCTGTCTCGTCGTCGACGCCCACACGGAGGGAGGGGTCTTCGACGGTCATGCGCACGAGGGCCGCCGTGAGACGGTCGGTCTCGCCCGCAGACTTCGCCTCGATGGCGAGGGTCACCACCGCCTCGGGCACGGTGATCGCGCCCAGCGCCACGGGGGCGTCGGGCGCCGAGAGCGTGTCGCCCGTGCGAACGTCGCGCAGCCCGATGGCCGCCACGATGTCGCCCGCGTACGCGCACTCGACGTCGGTCTGCTCCGTCGCGTGCATGCGCACGAGGCGGCCCACGCGCTCCCTGCGGTTGCGCGCGGCGTTCCACACCTGCATCCCGGGCAGCAATCTACCCGAGTACACGCGCACGAAGGTGAGCGTGCCCGCGGCCCGGTCGGTCACGAGCTTGAACGCCAGCGCGCACAGGGGCTCGTCGTCGCTCGGGGCGCGCTGCACGGACGCGCCGTCGGGCGAGGTTCCCACCACCGCGCGCACGTCGGCGGGCGAGGGGAGGTACTTCACCACGGCGTCGAGGAGCATCTGCACCCCGCGCTTCTTGTACGCCGAGCCGCAGAGCACCGGCACCACCGCGCGGCGCAGCGTTCCGAGGCGCAGCGCGCGCTCGAGCTCGGGCACCGTGATCGCCTCGGCGCCCGCTGACAGGTATTTGTCAGTGAGCGTCGCGTCGAGCTCGGCGCAGCGCTCCACGAGGCGCGCGCGGGCGGCCTCCATCGCGGCGACCATCTCCGCGGGGACGGGCACGGTCTCCCAGGTGCGCCCCGTGGCGTCGCCCTCGAACACGTACGCGACCCTGCGCAGAAGATCGACCACGCCGCGGTGCTCCGACCCCTCTCCGAGCGGGAGCTGCACCGGCAGCGCGTCGGCGCCGAGGCGCTCCACGATGGAGCGCACCGACATCGCGAAGTCTGCGCCCACCTTGTCCATCTTGTTGATGAACGCGACGCGCGGAACCTCGTACCGATCGGCCTGACGCCACACGGTCTCGCTCTGGGGCTCGACGCCCTGCGAGCCGTCGAACACGGCGACCGCGCCGTCGAGCACGCGGAGCGAGCGCTCGACCTCGATGGTGAAGTCGACGTGGCCCGGCGTGTCGATGAGCGCGAGCTGATGCTCGGCGCCTTCGAAGAGGCCGTCGCGCACCGTCCACGGCGCGCTGGTGGCGGCCGCGGTGATGGTGATGCCCTTCTGCTTCTCTTGCACCATGTGGTCGAGGCGCGTGGTGCCCTCGTGCACGTCGCCCATGCGGTGAATGCGGCCGGTGTAATACAGCACGCGCTCGGACAGCGTGGTTTTGCCCGCGTCGATGTGGGCCATGATGCCGAGGTTGCGTACGCGTTCGATCGAGACGTTGCGAGGCATGACGAAGCTCCTTCGCCGCGCGCCCCCTCCGCCGCGCGTTGGCGACGTGCGAGAGGGCGCCCGGCGATCACGTGTGAGAGTGGATCGCTGACGCGGGACCGCGCTCACCGCGCGCCGTGAAGCGCTGCGGTGTCGGTCTGCTGAGCCGCGAGAGCAGGGCGGCGCCTAAGACGCGCGGACCCGCACACGGGGAACGTAAGGCGAACGCACTCGTCGCCTGCTCCCGCGCGCTCAGCGTGCGAGGATCAACCCCAGCACGGGGCGCACGTACGAGTCCGCCGTCGCAGCGCTCTTCGAGCGGCGCGTGGTGGCGGTGTTCATGACGATGCGCGCTTCCATGACAGAGGTCGCGAGGGGTGAACCCATCGCGGTGAAGTGTCAAGAGGAAAATGTTTGATGCGCTGCGGGGTGAGGCGCGCGCCCCCGTGATGAGACGCAACACCCCACCGCGGTCGCGCAAAATCACTTGAAAACAAGGGGCACGGGCGATGCAGCGCACGGCGTCGCCATGGTGGACGCATCGGTGATCACGCAGCGGTCGGCACGGCGTCTCGGGGCGTCGGAGCACGTCGAGCGCGCCCGGGCGGAGCATTCTCCGGACGCGACGGCGGGGCCCAAATATCACCTCGTGTCGGCGCTCGGGCGCGGCGGAATGGGCATGGTGTACGCGGCCGAGAACACGTGGACGGGGCGGCGCGTGGCGATCAAGCTGCTGCGCCCCGAGTACGCGTGCGTGCCCGAGGTGGTCGCGCGCTTCTGGCACGAGGCCCGGGTGGCTTCGAACCTCTGGCACCCGAACATCGTCGAGGTGCTCGACGCGGGCGTCGACGAGCGGGGCCTCCCCTTCATCGTCGAGGAGCTGCTCGACGGCGACAGCTACGACGCCGTGCTCGCGCGCGCGCCGGGCCGCCGCGTGGCGCCCGCGGACGCCCTCCGCACGCTGCTCCCGGTGATGGACGCGCTCGCCGCCTGCCACGACGTGGGCGTGGTGCACCGCGACGTGAAGCCCTCGAACATTCTGCTCGCGCGCGCCCTCGACGGCGCGCTCGTGCCCAAGCTCATCGACTTCGGCGTCTCGATGTCGCGCGAGCCCGGCGAGCGTCGGAGCTCGTACACCGGCATGCCCGTGGGGACGCCGCACTACATGTCGCCCGAGCAGGCCCGCTGCGAGCGCGACCTCGACGCGCGCACCGACGTGTGGGCCATGGGCGTCACGCTCTTCGAAGCCCTCACGGGCCGCTGCCCCGTCGAGGGGCCGCACATCGACGCGGTGATGGCGCAGGTGCGCGACCACGAGCCCCCCGCGGTGCGCGACGTGTGCCCCGACGTGCCCGTCGACCTCGCCGCCGTGGTCGACCGCGCGCTGCGCATCGCGCGCGACGAGCGCCCCGCCACGATGCGGGCCCTCATCGGCGAGCTGCTCGCGTGCGAGGCCGCGCACGCGACGGGCCTCACGCTGCACAGCACCATTCCGAACCTGCCCTCGCCGCCGCCTGCCCGCGCGCCGCGGTCGCGCCCCGTGTGGGCCGTGGTGATCGCGGGCTTCGTCGTCGGCCTTCTGGTCGCCGCCGTGGCGCT
>CAISKJ010000365.1 GCA_903885885.1 uncultured delta proteobacterium | reverse complement strand
GCGCACCGCCGCGGAGCCCGGCGCGGCCGTGAGCCCCCACGCGGCGCCCGCCGAGAGGGTGAACTCGCCGAGCCCCGAGGTCTGAATGCCCGCGCCCATCTCGACGGGCGTGCCCGCGGCGGTGGCGAAGGGCGCGCGCGCGTCGATGGCGCCCTGCAAGGTCGCGTACGTGGTGACCCAGTTGCCCGCCAGAATCGACGCCGACGCGAGCCGCGGCGAGATGCCCAGAAAGATCAGCGCGAGGAGCCCTTCGAGGGGCTGACGGATGGCGAAGCCCCAGGTGATCTGGTCGCGCTGGGGCACGTCGAAGAGGCACGCGGGCGACGTGGGGTCGACGCAGGTGCCCGACTGCGCGGGCCAGCGGTCGTCGACGCGCAGGCGGTACCCCAGCGAGAGGGCGCCCACGATGCGAAACAGTCGAAAATCAAAGACGCCGAAGAGGTGCAGCGTGGGCGCCCCCCACGACGCAAAGGAGGAGGAGCTCCCCAGCGGCGCGGTGCCCGCGAGGTTGAGCGCGAAGCCCGCCCCCTCGCGCTGCTCGCGCTGCGACTGCGCGTGCTGCGAGGCGCTCACGCCTCCGTTGGCGCTCGACCCGATGGGCGCGACGCCGAGCTCGCGGCGCGTCGTCCATCGCAGCACGAAGCGCGGGTCGCCGAGCGCGGCCTGGTCGGCCTCGGCGAGGCCCGTCGCGCCCGTGACCGAGGCTTGATACAGCAGCACGGGCACCTGGAGCGCGAAGGCCATGCGCGTGCCGATGCCCACCTGCGCGCCCGCCGTGAGCCAGAGCTGGTCACGCGCGAGGGCCACGCGCTCGCCGCCCACGTTGACCACGAGCGGGTCGCGCACGTACTCGAGCACCGACTGCACGTTCCAGTTGCCCGCGCCGGGCACGAGCGTGCCCTCGACCCACGGCACCGCGTTGGGGTCGACGGAGAGCTCGGGGCGCCACGGCCCGCCGTCGACGCGGGTCTGCGCGTACGCGCTCGCGGGCGCCAGCAACGAGGTGAGCAGCAGGGCGACGGGCGCGCGGCGTAGGGTAGGCATCGCAGCGCGCGACGCTATCACGGCGCGGCGCGCGCTTCGATCGCCCGTATCGCCGCCGGAATGGCCCCGCCGAGGCACCCGTTGCACGTGCCCAGGCCCAGAAACCCGCAGCCGCTCCCCGTGGGCACGCGGCGCAGCGCGGGCAGCGCGCGGGCGTCGCCCTCGCGGCCGAGGGCCTCGACGGCCTCGCGGCGCGCCTCGCAGGTGCGCGCGCTCGAGAGCGCCAGCACCGCGCGCTGCGTGGCGTCGAGGCGCTCGGCGAAGCCCGCCTCGGCGAGCATCTCGGCGAGGCGCGCGTGCCCCGTCGCGGCGCGCGCGCACGCGTCGACCATCGCGTCGACGGCCGACTCGGCCAGGGGGCCGCGGAGCATCGCCTCGGCGGGCGCCGAGCGCGGGCTCGCGGTGGCGAAGATGCGCACCACGTCGTCGACGAGGGCGCGGTCGCTCGCGAGCGACGGGGCCGCCCGCAGCGCGTCGCGGTACGCGGCCACGGCCTGCGGCGCCGTGGCCCGCGAGCGCGCGTAGAGCGACCCGAGCACGAAGGCCGCGGCGGCGTCGCTCGGGTCGGCGAGG
>CAISKJ010000364.1 GCA_903885885.1 uncultured delta proteobacterium | reverse complement strand
CCGGGCGTAGGGGCGTGCGAAGCGTGCGAGAGCGTTACCATCGTTACCCCCTGCGCCCGCGCAGCGCGCCGACGACCGACGGGCGTGAGAGCTGGAGAAGGTTGCTGAACTCCGAGAAATCAGCCCGCCGCGAGGCGAGAAACGACCCGATGACCGACTCGGCCATCGAGGCGAAGGCCAGGAGGCGCCCCACGCGCTCGACGCGCGCCCGGTTGGCCGCCGTCGAGGGGGCCTTGCGCAAGAGGGCCCGCGACTGCTCGAGGCGCTCGCGCACCGACGTGACCAGCGAGCGCTCGCGGTCGTGCACCACGCGCGAGATCATCTTCCAGAAGTCGGTCTCGGCCTCGTAGAACTCGCGGCGCTCGCCCGGCTTCCACACGCGGCGCACCACACCCCAGCGCTGCAGCTCGGTGAGCGTCATGCTCACGGCGCCCGCCGACATCGCGAGGCGCTCGCCGAGCTCCGCCGCGCCCAGCGCGTCGTCGGCGAGGTACAGCATCGTCCACGCGCGCCCCAGGGCCTTGCGAAAGCCCCAGTGCTCGATCACGTCGCCGATCGCGTCGGCGGCCAGCAGCTCGGCCTCTCGCTCCACGGACTCGCTCATCGGCGCCTCGTGAACATTCAAAACTTTCTGAACATTCATTAGTTCTCATCGCCGCTGAAGTCAAGGCGCCGCCCGCCCCGCGCCGCCGCCGCGGAGCGCCGCCCCGAGGGCCGTGAATCGCAGCGTTCGGGGGGCGCGCAGAGGTTCCTTGAAGCGGCGCGAAGGCGCGTGATAGCGTCCGCGGCGTTCTGGGGGCCTCGACGGGCCGCCGAACGGGAGAGACCCCACGATGAGACGCGGATTGCTGGCAGTGGCCGGCCTGATGTTCGGTGTGACGGCGGCGCTCGCGACGGGCTGCGAGGGCGAGAGCAAGCTCAACGTCGTCATCGAGCAGGGGCCCAACGCGCCGAACGTCAACCTCCCGGTCGTGCCCACGCTGCCGCCGCCGCCGCCCGCGCGCCACGCCGACGGGTCGTACACGCTCTACGGCCTGCGCCACGAGTCGCTGCGCAACCCCGCGGAGACCTTCACCAAGCAGCAGCGCGTGCACGGCTTCATCGTGAGCGTGTACATCCCCCGCGTGGCCGAGGGCCCGCGCGCCGGTCAGATCTGCAACGAGCGCGACCGCTGCATGGAGGAGCGCCCCCATGTGTACATCGCCGACACCCGCACCGAGCGCGACCCGCAGCGCCTCATGATGGTCACGGGCTACGCCACCTCGCAGTACGAGATCGACGACGCCAAGCGCGTCGCCCGCAGCGGGCACCCCCCGGCGGCGCCCGCGGGCCAGCCGGCGGCGCTGCAGCACACCATCCCCACCGACTTCGACGAGGGCGCCGAGGTGGTGGTCACGGGCACCTTCTCGCGCCGCGCGGCCAACGGCCAGGCCGACTCGGCGGGCCTCCTCGAGTACGTCTCGCACACGACCACCACGCCCGCGCCGCCCCCGGCGCCCGCGCACCGCTGACGGCGGTTGCGCCCGGCCTTCGAGGTCGGGTAGCACTCGCAGCGTGACACTCCCCGCCCGGCCTCCGCCTCGCAAGCAGCACTTCAAGAAGCCCCCGCTGCGCGTGCAGACCACCACCCTGTGGGAGTACCCCTCGCAGCACTACGGCGAGGGCATGCAGGGCGACCGCAACTACGTCGGCGCCACGCCCTCGTGGGTGATCTGGAACGTGCTGCAGCGCTACTCGCGCGAGGGCGACCTGGTGGTCGACCCCATGTGCGGCTCGGGCACCACCCTCGACGTGGCCAAAGACCTCGGGCGCCGCGCGCGCGGCTTCGACCTCGTGCCGCGCCGCCCCGACATCGAGCGCTCCGACGCGCGCAAGCTCCCCGTCGAGAGCGGCTCCGTCGACGTGTTCTTCGTCGACCCGCCGTACTCCGACCACATCGACTACTCCGACGACCCGGCCTGCATCGGCAAGCTGTCGGCCTTCGACGCGAAGTACTTTCAAGAGATGCGCAAGGTCTTCGAAGAGGCCCGCCGGGTGCTGCGCCCGGGCGGCACCTTCGCGCTCTACGTGTGCGACTACTTCGAGAAGAAGCGCGGCTTCGTGCCCGTGGGCTTCGGCCTCTTCTCGCTCTTCACCATGTTCTTCGAGCCCCTCGATGCCGTAGCGGTGGTGCGCCACAACAAAGACCTCGACAAGGGCAACTATCACCTCGCCGCCGAGCGCGAGAACTTCTTTCTCCGCGGCTACAACCACCTCTTCCTCGCGCGCAAGCCGCTCGAGGAGGCGCCCACCCCGAAGCGCCGACGCTAGCCACCGCCCGTTCAACCCCGTGAGCGCGCGCCTCGACGCCGCGCTGGAGCACACACCGCCGATGACCCTCGCGACCGACGACGACCTCAGGCTCTTGTTTCTCGACGCGCGCACGCACAACGGCTGGCTCGACAAGCCCGTCGACGACGACACCCTGCGGCGCCTCTACGACCTCGCCCGCATGCCGCCCACGGCGGCCAACACCAACCCCCTGCGGCTCGTGTTCGTGAAGAGCGCCGCCGCGAAGGAGCGCCTGCGCCCCGCCCTCGCGGCCGGCAACGTCGACAAGACCATGGCCGCCCCCGTGACGGCCATCGTGGCCTTCGACGTGGCCTTCGCCGAGAAGATGGGCGAGCTCTTCCCCGCGCGCCCCGAGATGGGCGCCAACATGGCCAAGATGCCCGAGGCCGCCCGCGACCGCTTCGCCCTCATGAACGGCTCGCTCCAGGGCGCCTACGTGATCCTCGCGGCGCGCGCCGTCGGCCTCGACGCGGGCCCCATGGGCGGCTTCGACAACGCCAGGGTCGACGCGGAGTTTCTCGCGGGCACCACGTGGCGCTCCAACTTCCTGCTCAACCTCGGCTACGGCGACCCCCGCGAAGCTCTATCCGCGCAACCCGCGGCTCTCGTTCGAAACCGCCTGCCGCATCGATTGAGCCCGCCGGCGGGCTTGTCAATCCCGCGCGAGCTCCCTCACATCCTCCGCCGCAGCAGAGCTCTCGAATGTGAATTTCGGGGGCGTGTTTGCTTGTTTTCTGCGCAAATCGAGGCATTCGGTGATAGTGGGCGGCGACGGCTCGCCGCAGGGTCCGCGCGGACGCTCGGAGGCCTCACAGCCACTGGAGAGACTACTGGCATGGACAGCGCGCTCAGACTTCGCAGCACCACCGTCGGCATCAAGGCAATCATGGCCGTGACCGGCGCGGTGCTCTTCGGCTTCGTCGTGATTCACATGCTCGGCAACCTGCAGCTGTGGCTCGGCGCCCAGGCCATGCACGACTACGCGGTGTCGCTGCGCAAGGTGCACGGGCTCATCTGGGTCGCGCGCGCCGTGCTGCTCGGCTCCGTGCTCGCCCACGCCTGGTCGGCCTTCACGCTCGTGCAGCGCAACCGCGCCGCGCGCCCCGTGGCCTACCAGCACGCTCGCCGCGATCAGGCCACCAACTACGCCGCGCGCACGATGCCCATCACCGGCGTCGTGGTGCTGCTCTACATCGTCTATCACCTCTTGCACCTCACGCTCGGCGTGGTGGGCGGCGCCCACGACCCGCAGAACCCCTACAACAACGTGGTGTACGGCTTTCAGCAGGTGCCCGTCGCGGTGATCTACATCGTGGCCAACCTGCTCCTCAGCGTGCACCTCTTCCACGGCGGCTACGCGTGGTTCAACTCGCTGGGGCTCAGCAACCCTCGCTACGCGGGCGTGAAGCGCGCCTTCGCGATGGGCCTCGCGGGCGTCATCACCCTGGGCAACGTGGCGCTCCCCGTGAGCGTGCTGGCGGGCGCCGTACAGCCCACGAACGAGACCTTCTGCTCACCCGAACTCGGCCCCTGCGGCGAGGGCGTGGTCGGGCCGACGCCCTGAGCGCCGACACGCACGACTGAGGCACAAAGCAATGGAACTTCGATCGAACGTCCCCACCGGGCCCATCGAGAAGCGCTGGGAGAAGCACCGCTTCGACCTGAAGCTGGTCAACCCCGCGAACCGTCGCAAGCACACCGTCATCGTCGTGGGCACCGGCCTCGCGGGCGGCGCCGCGAGCGCCACCCTCGGCGAGCTCGGCTACAACGTGCACGCGTTCTACTATCAAGACTCGCCGCGGCGCGCGCACTCCATCGCCGCCCAGGGCGGCATCAACGCCGCCAAGAACTACCAGAACGACGGCGACAGCATCTACCGCCTCTTCTACGACACGGTGAAGGGCGGCGACTTCCGCGCCCGCGAGTCCAACGTGTACCGCCTCGCCGAGGTGTCGGCGAACATCATCGACCAGTGCACCGCGCAGGGCGTGCCCTTCGCGCGCGAGTACTCGGGCCTCCTCGACAACCGCTCCTTCGGCGGCGCGCAGGTGTCGCGCACCTTCTATGCGCGCGGCCAGACGGGGCAGCAGCTTCTCCTCGGCGCCTACCAGGCCCTCGAGCGCCAGGTGAACGCGGGCACGGTGACCACCCACGGTCGCCACGAGATGCTCGACCTCATCGTGATCGACGGCGTGGCGCGCGGCATCGTCACGCGCAACCTCGTCACCGGCGAGATCCGCGCGTGGCTCGCCGACTGCGTGGTGCTCGCCTCCGGCGGGTACGGCAACGTGTTCTACCTGTCGACCAACGCCAAGGGCTGCAACACCACGGCGACGTGGCGCGCGCACCGCCTCGGCGCGGCCTTCGCCAACCCCTGCTACACGCAGATTCACCCCACGTGCATTCCCGTGGCGGGCGACTACCAGTCGAAGCTCACCCTCATGAGCGAGTCGCTCCGCAACGACGGCCGCGTGTGGGTGCCCAAGAACGCCGCCGACGCCACGAAGGATCCGCGCACCATCCCCGAGGCCGACCGGGACTACTACCTCGAGCGCCGGTACCCCGCCTTCGGCAACCTGGTGCCCCGCGACATCGCCTCGCGCGCGGCCAAGAAGTCGTGCGACGAGGGCCGCGGCGTCGGCCCCGCCGTCGACGGCGAGCGGCGCGGCGTCTACCTCGACTTCGCCGACTCGATCAAGCGCCTCGGCAAGAGCAAGATCGCCGAGCGCTACGGCAACCTCTTCGAGATGTACGAGCGCATCGCGGGTGAGAACCCGTACGAAACGCCCATGCGCATCTATCCCGCCAGTCACTACACGATGGGCGGGCTGTGGGTTGACTACAACCTCATGACCACCATCCCCGGCCTCTTCGCCGCGGGCGAGGCGAACTTCTCGGACCACGGCGCCAACCGCCTCGGCGCGAGCGCGCTCATGCAGGGCCTCGCCGACGGCTACTTCGTGCTGCCCTCGACGCTCGCGGGCTACCTCGCGGGCTTCAAGGCCCCCAAGGTGGCCGACGATCACCCCGAGGTGAAGGCCGCCGTCGGCCGCGTCACCGAGCGCCTGAAGAAGCTCACCAGCGCGCCGAAGCCGTCGCGCACGCCCGACTCGTTTCACAAGGAGCTCGGGCGGCTCGTGTGGGACGAGTGTGGCATGAGCCGCACGGCCGACGGTCTCAAGAAGGCCCTCGCGCGCATCCCCGCGCTGCGCGAAGAGTTCTGGAACGGCGTGCGGGTCACCGGGTCGGGCGAGGAGTTCAACCAGACCCTCGAGAAGGCCGGCCGCGTGGCCGACTTTCTCGAGCTGGGCGAGCTCATGTGCATCGACGCCCTCAACCGCGAAGAGTCCGCGGGTGGTCACTTTCGCGAGGAGCACCAGACCGAAGACGGCGAGGCCCGGCGCAACGACGAGGAGTTCTCGTACGTGGCCGCGTGGGAGCACACGGGCAATCTCAGCCAGCCCAAGCTCAACAAGGAGCCCCTCACCTTCGAGTACGTGAAGCCCTCGAACCGGAGCTACAAGTAATGAGCAAGAAGCTGAACCTCACCCTCCACGTGTGGCGCCAGAAGGGCCCCAAGTCGTCCGGCGGCTTCGTGAAGTACCCCGCGCAGGGGATCGACGATCACATGTCGTTCCTCGAGATGCTCGACGTGGTGAACGAAGGGCTCATCGAGAAGGGCGAGGAGCCCATCGCCTTCGATCACGACTGCCGCGAAGGCATCTGCGGCTCCTGCGGCGTGATGATCAACGGCATGGCGCACGGGCCCCGCAAGGCCACCACGACGTGCCAGCTTCACATGCGCGTCTTCTCCGACGGCGACGAGATCTGGGTAGAGCCGTGGCGCGCCGCGGCCTTCCCCGTGGTGAAAGACCTCGTCGTCGACCGCGGCGCCCTCGACCGCATCGTGCAGTCGGGCGGCTACGTGTCCGTGCGCACGGGCTCGGCCCCCGACGCGAACAACCTCGCGGTGCCCAAGACCGACGCCGACCTCGCGATGGACGCCGCCCAGTGCATCGGCTGCGGCGCCTGCGTGGCCGCGTGCCCCAACGCCTCGGCCTCGCTCTTCACCTCGGCGAAGATCGGCCACCTGGCCCTTCTCCCGCAGGGCGCGCCGGAGCGCGAAGACCGCGTGCGCCGCATGGTGGCCCAGCACGACGCCGAGCTCTTCGGCTCGTGCACGCAGCACGGCGAGTGCGAGGCCGCGTGCCCGAAGGAGATCAGCATCAACTTCATCGCGCGCATGAACGCCGACTTCATCAAGACGGCCATCACGGCCACCACCGACCTCAAGCCGCGCGAAGGCACCGAGTAGCGCCGGCCTTCGCCCCCCGCGCGGCCGTCGGCGCCGCGCTCGTTACACACTCACCTCGTCAGGGCTGCGGCACGTTCTGCTGCGCCACCGCGGTGCCCCCGGCGGGCGCCACCACGATCTCGACGCGTCGATTGTTGGCCCTCCCCTCCGCCGAGCGGTTGTCGGCGATGGGGCGGTCGGGGCCGTAGCCCTGCGCGTCGACCTGCGCGGTCGGAACGCCCTGGTTGACCAGGTAGTCGCGCACGGCCTCGGCGCGAGCCTGCGAGAGGCGCTGGTTGCCCGCGGGCGAGCCCCGCGAGTCGGTGAAGCCCTCGACGCGCAGGTGCCGCGCGCCCTGATCGCGCAGGGCCTGGGCCACCTGCGTGAGGCGCTGCGCGGCGATGGGGAGCAGCGTCGACTCGCCCGGCGCGAAGAGCACCTGGCCCGACAGGGTGATGATGGTGCCGCGCGACTCCTCGCGAACGGCGGCCACCTCGCGCAGGCTCGTCATGGCGGCCTGCGCCTGGCGCTCGGCCTCCATGCGTCGCTGGCGCTCGGCGGCGAGCTGCTGCGAGGTCATCGCCTGGTTCTGCTGCGACTGCTGGAGGGCGCCGCGCGTCTGCGCGAGCTGCTCGCCGGTGCGTCGCTGGTTGTCTTCGTCGGCGCGCATGCGCGACTGTTCGGCCTGGAGCGTCTCGCCGCGGGCCTCGACGGTCTGCGCGCGGCGCAGGGCCACGTAGGCGTAGTCGCGCGTCTGCTCGGAGTCGGGCTGGTCGCGGAAGCTGGCCTCGGCGCGCTGCAGGTCTTGCTGCGCGGCGTGGAGGTCGACGAGGGCGAGGCGCGCCGCGGGGCCGTCGGACGCGCGCTGCCACGTGCTGCGGGCCTCGAGGAGCTCGCGCGGGGCGGCCGTGGTCGACGCGCACGCGCTGAGAGAGATGGCGCCCACGAGGGACGCCGCTGCAAAGAGTTTCATGGTGCTTCGCTCCGGTGGGTCTACGGGGTCATGGGCTGCATCGAGGGCGTGTCGCCGGGCGTCGGCGTGCGCGCCGTGTCGAGCGACGCGCGCGCGGCCGTCTGGCGCGCGAGGGCCATGGCGAGCTCGGCGTCGGACTGCGCCCGCAGGAGCATGCGCTGCGCGGCTTCGCCCTTGCCGTCTTGCGAGAGCGCGTGGGCGCGCGCGTAGCCCTCGCGGGCGTATTGGAGGTAGAGCGCCGCGGTGGGGTTGTGCGCCGCGCCCACCTCGTTGGCGGCGCGAATGGCGGCCTGCGCCGAGGCCATGCTCGAGGCGGG
>CAISKJ010000363.1 GCA_903885885.1 uncultured delta proteobacterium | reverse complement strand
TGTCGCACCTGCGCCTCGACCTCGGCGATGACTCCGGCCGAGCGCGCGAGCGCGTCGTGATCGCGGGACCCAACGGTTGTGGCAAGACGAGCGTGCTCGAAGCCATCGTGCTCGCGCTCGGAAGGCAGGAACTCCTCGCCGACGACGAGGCGACCCTCGACGAGCAGGTTCGATTCGGGGCCGATGACTTCGAGATTCGCCTGCGCCTTTCGCGGGCGGGCGAGATCGTCGAGCTCGTGGCCGACCGGCGCACGCTCCTCGCGGCACGAAGTCAGCTCATGCAAGCGCCGAAGGGTCCCGGTGTTGTCGCCGTACCCACCGCCGAGCTCTGGCGTCTCATCGAGCACCTGGGCGTGCGCATCGACTATCACTCCGCGCGGCGAGAGCCTCGCAGCGCCGTGGCGAGGGAGCCCCGCGCCGCGCGCTCGGACCGAGAGGCGCTGCGCCTGGTCGACCTCAAGCGACGCCTCGTCGCGCTTCGCAATCGCAGCCTCAGCAAGGGGAAACCCCTCGACGCGTCGAGCCCCTTCATCAAGCTCCAGCAATTCTGGCAGGACTTCACCGGCGACAGGCGCGCGCTCGACGTGATCGAGAGGGGCGGTGACGGCCCCGATGCGCCAGACGCAGAGGTCGTGCTCCGCGACGGCGCGATCGCCGTTCCCGACGACATCGTCACCCTCGCGCAGGCGCGTCGGCTCGCGCCGACTCGTTCGGACATCCCCGCGATGGTGCCCATCAGCCGACTGAGCAGCGGGCAGATGGCGCTCCTGACCTTCGCCGGCGCGCTGCTGTTTCGTGACGAGCCGCTCGACGTGCTCCTCATCGACGAGCCCGAGCAGCACCTGCACGCGGAGTGGCACTTTCATCTCATCGCCGCGCTCCAGCGACTGTCGCCCGACACGCAGATCATCGTGGCGACGCACTCGGGCGACCTGCTCGCCTCGGCGTTGAGCGGTGAGCGGTACATTCTCTCGCGCGACGGGAGCGCGGCCGAGCACGGTGAAGACGCGCTCGCCTCGTCGCTCGATGAGGCCGACCTCGACGGCGCCGAGGCCGCCGAGTAATGAGCGCAAACTCGGTCTACGACCTGTACCGCGACGGGGTGATCGTATGGGTCGAGGACGAACTCACCCGCGAGGTGCTCGTCACCGCGTGGGGGCCGTCGCCGCGTCTCGCGGTCGCCGTAGCGGGCAGCAAAGACGGCGTGCGCGCGCTCGTCAACGGCTCCCCGGGGGACCGTCGGCGGCGTGTCGTGGGGCTCGTCGACCGCGATTTCGATGCCACCGATCGCAGCCGCTGGCGCGACGACGCCCGTAGGATTTTTCACACGGTGGGGCACGAGTTCGAGAACGATGTGCTCGACTTCGAGGCGCTCGCGGCCGTATCGACGAAGGGGGTGACGGCCGACGACGTGCGCTCCGTCGCGCTCTCGCGGGCGCGCGAGCTCGTCGTATGGATGGCGTGCAAGACCACGCTCCACCGCGCGAAAACCGCCGTTCGCGGCGACTTCCCGGGCGACCCGCCCCGGAGCCTCGTGAGGACCCTCGACGACGCCGCGCGGTACATCCTCGAGTCGCCCCAGTGGACGGGGGCGCACGCGCGCTGGGAGAACTGGGGGCGGGCTGGCGTCGAGCGCGAGCTGGAGCGCTGCGAAAAGACCTACAACGACTACCTCGCGAGCGACGCGTGGCCCGTGGAGTTCTCGGGCAAGGAGAT
>CAISKJ010000362.1 GCA_903885885.1 uncultured delta proteobacterium | reverse complement strand
GCGGCCTCGTAGTGGGGCATCACGCGGGGCGTGAGGAGCCCGATCTCGCGGAGGTTGGGCACCAGGCGCGTGAACATCACCGAGCGAAAGCGCTTCATTCCAGGGGTTTCGGTGATGAACTGGCGCCACGCCTCGCGCGACATCTTGTGGGCGAAGAGCTCGTCGTAGACTTCGAACGCGAGGAAGCGGTTGCGCATGAGGAGGGCGACTTCGAAGGTCCAGTCTTCGCGCTCGCGGCGCTCGCCAGGGCTGAGGTTGTTGGCGATGTGGTCGCGCAGGGCCAGCACGCCGTAGTGAACGTGGCGCGCCTCGTCCTGGATCACCATCTTGAGGAGCTCGCGCAAGAGGGGCTCGCGCGTCGTGCGGTAGAGCGTGCCGAAGGCGCCGAGCGCGAGGCCCTCGACCATGATCTGCATGCCGAGGAACTTCATGTCCCAGCGGCCGTCGGCCATGAGGGCGTCGATGATGACGTAGAGGTTGTCGTTGATCTGGTAGAGCTTGCCGAGCTTCGTATCGAGGTACCGGTGAAACACCTCGACGTGGCGGCCTTCGTCCATCACCTGCGTGGCGCCGTAGAGCTTGCCGTCGAAGAACTGCACGGCCTCGGTGACCTGCGCGGCGGCGAAGAGGGCGCCCTGCTCGCCGTGTAGAAACTGCGAGAGCATCCACGCGCAGAGGCTCGCGGACACCTCGCGGCGCTCGCGCGCATCGAGGGGCACGCCGAGCTCGCGGAGGCGATCGAAGTCGATGAAGTCGTCGGGGATGAGCGGCACCTCGGGGTTGAGCGGGTCGACGTCGGTGGCCCACGGGAGCTGTTCGGACACCCACTGGCCCGTCTTGGCGCGCTCGTAGAGGTCGCGCATGGCGGGCTGGTCGGCGGGGTAGCTCCAGTCGAAGTGGGCGCTGTGGTGGGCGCGGGTCTTCGTGGGCGCGCCCTGCTTGCCGCGCTTGAGGAGGAGGCCGCGCACGCCCGCCGGGCCCAGCGAGGCGAGCACGCGCGGGTCGCGGATCTCGAGGAAGATGCTGAGCGCCTCGAGGTACGGGTCGAGGGAGTCGCGCATGCGCGTCGGGAGGAGGTGCGTGAGTCGCGAGGTCTCGAGCATGGTGGGTCTCCGTGTCAGACGGCGGCGGCGATGAAGGTACGAACCTTGTTGTCGTGCAGGCGAACGAGGAGCTCGCCGATGAGGGGCAGCGCGCGCGACAGCATGGCCGCCACGTCGTCGGGCGAGAGCGACGAGAGGCGCGCGTTCATGATCTCGACCTCCTTCTGGAAGAGCCCCGCGATGGCCGCTTCGAACACGGCGATGAGCTTCGGCGAGAAGCCCAGCGCGCGCGTGAAGCCCGCGTCGCGGAGGCGCCCCCAGAGCTCGACGAGCCAGGCGTCTTCTTGTGCGACGAGCATGCGCCCGCGGGGGCCGCGCGTGGTGGCGAGGAGGCCCGCGTCGACCATCTCTTCGAAGTCGCGGCGCTCGACCTTCGCGGCCGCGAGGAGGGTGCGCACCTCGACGAGCGCGTCGGGCGACGCGGCGCGGCCGAGGGTGCCCTTGAGCCGATCCTTCACCGCGCTCAAGAGCTGGCGCTGCGCGGGGGTGAACGACTCGTCGCGCTCCTCGACGATGGCCTTGATGGCCTTGAGGGGCAGAAACTGCTCCTCCTGCAGCTTCTTGATGATTCGTATGCGCTCGACGTGGTGCTCGCCGTACCAGGCCATGTTGCGCCCGGTCTTGTGCCCTTCGGGCACGAGCCCCTGCGCGATGTAGAAGTGCACGGCCTGCCGCGGCAGCCCCGTCATGTCGCAGAGGTCTTTCATTTTGTACGGGAAGGCCTCGTGGTCGAGCGTCGCCTTCGCCATCACGGCACCTCGAGCACGACGGGGCCGCGGGGCCGCCCCACGCAGGTGAGCACCGCGCCCGCCGCGCGCTCGTCGTCGCGGAGGCAGTTGGGCTCGTCCATCGCGACCTCGCCCTCGACGCGCGCGCACTGACACGCGCCGCAGCCGCCCACGGTGCACGAGAAGGGCATGTCGACGCCCGCGCGCAGGGCCGCGTCGAGAATGGTCTCGCCGCGCTGCACGGTGAGCTCGCGCGTGGTGCCCCTGCGCCGCAGCGTGACGGTGTGCGCGCCCGCGTCGCGCGCCGCGCTGCGGGGCGACGTGTACACCTCCTCGCGCACCGTGACGGGGTCGACGCCGCGCGCGACGAGGGCGCGCCGCACCGCGGCCCGCATGGGCTCGGGGCCGCAGAGGTAGTACTCGGCGGGCGCATCGCTGACGTCGAGCGCGTCGAGGGCGACGGCGCACGCGGCCTCGTCGAGGCGACCGACCGCGCCTTCGAAGCCCTCGTGCGCGGCCTCGAGCACGTGGCGCACCGCGAAGCGATCGGGGTGGTGCGCGGTGAGCGCGTCGAGGGCGTCGGCGAAGATCACCGCATCGCGCGCGCGGTTGCCGTACACGAGCGACACGCGGGTCGCGGGCTCGTCGCGCAGCACCGCGCACGCGATGGCGTAGAGCGGCGTGATGCCGCTGCCGCCGCCGAGGAGCACCACGTGGCGCGCGCGCGTCGGCGCGGTGTCGGCCACGAAGGACCCGCTGGGCCCGAGGAGCGCGAGCGCGTCGCCCGCCGCGGCGCGCGTGGTGAGCCAGGTGCTCATGGCGCCGTCGGCCACGCGCTTCACCGTGATGCGCAGCGTGGGGCCGCCGGGGAGGGCGCCGGAGGCCGAGTAGGCGCGGCGCAGGGCCACGCCGTCGACGGTGGCGCACACCGTGAAGAACTGCCCCGGCGCGTAGTGAAAGGGCGCGCCCGTCGGGTCTTCGAGGACGAGCGACACGGCGTCGGCCGTCTCGCGGGTGACCTCGCGCACGCGCACCGGACGAGCGCCCCGCGCGGTCGTGGCCGACGGCGTCGATGCGACCGCGCGGGCGAGCGCGCGGCGGTACACCACGGGCTCGGGCTGCCGCCCCGAGAGCCCGACGAGCACCATGGCGGCGTCGCGCCGGGCGAGGGCCACGCGCTCGGCGAGGCCGCGGGGGAGGGCGCGTTCGATGCGATCGAGGAGGGAGGCGCGCGCGTGAACCATCGTGCCGCGACCAT
>CAISKJ010000361.1 GCA_903885885.1 uncultured delta proteobacterium | reverse complement strand
GGGCGTCCTCACGGCCGCCCGCTGCGATCAACCAACGGGCGACCGTGAGGGCGCCCCGCCGCCCGCCGCCCACCTCGCCGCCCATCGCGGTGCTCGCTAACGGCCGCTCAAGAGCATCATCAGGCCGCTGATGCTCACCATCAGGATGACCACCGCGAGCACCACCACCACCCAGTCGAAGGTGCCCTTGCGCGTGAGCGGCTTCGCCGACACGAGCGCGGGCTTCGCCGACACCGCGGCGGGCGCCTCGGAGGTCGTCGCGTCGCCCTCGGGGAGCGCGGGCGGAGGGGGCTCTTCGGCGGGCGCTTCGGGCGCCTGCACTGGTGTCGGCTCGGGCTCGAACGTCGGCAGCTCGGGCACGGGCTCGTCGGCGCCCGTCTCCATCGAACGCAACAGCTCTTCTGTCGGGTCGTGGTAGCGCAGCGAGGTGCGCCCCACGGTGAACTCGTCGCCGTGACGGAGGCGTCGCTCGGGCATTCCGCGGCCGCCCATGACGATGCCGTTGCGGCTGCCGAGGTCGCGCACCGTGACGCCCTCGTGGTCGCGCAGCACCTCGGCGTGCTGCTTCGAACACTCGCGGTCGTCGAGCAGGACCTCGCAGCCCGGCTCGCGGCCGATGAGAATGCGCGACGGAGCGGGTGGGAGCATCCACGCGGCGCCGGCCTGCTTGCCCGTGAGGAGCACGAGGCGCGGCGGGGCGGCCTCGTCGCTCTGTGTGGAGAGCGCGTTGAGCAGGAGGCGTCGCGCGAGGGTGGCCGTGCGCTCGGGCGGATCGGGGCGCGCGATCACGATGCCCACGCGCAGGGTGAACTGGCCCGCCGCGATGACGTCGCCGTCGTGGAGCTGCTTGCGGCGGCCGAGCGGGAGGCTCTGGCCGTTGACGCGCGTGCCGTTGGTGCTCCCCTCGTCGACGATGAACACCTCGTGCTTGTCGCAGTGGAGCACGGCGTGCTGCTCGCTCACCGAGCGCGCGGGGAGGCGCACGTCGGCGTGCGCGCTGCGCCCGATGACGATGCGCGGGAGGTCGAGCGTGATGGGTTGAGGTTCACGCCCCGCGGTCGAGACGATCAACGTTACCGCCACGCAGCGGGCCGTAGCCCATGCGCACCACGCAGGTCAACTTCGCGCGGTCGCGCCGAACGAGCGCGGTGAGGTTGCGCGAGCGCTGGAGAACTCGCTGCCAAAAAGTAGACGGGTGACCGCGCGGCATCGCATAGGCGGACGCAGCGCAGCACTGAGAGGTGCTCCCAGTTCGGGGGCCACGCTCGTGGTGGGTGTCGCGTCTCCTCGTGAGGCGACACGCATCGCGGAGCGCGGGGACCCGTCTGCGCGAGCGCCCTCACACGCGGCGCAAACCTGTTGGCACACGGAGGCAAAGTAGAAGTCATGGGTACCACCTCTTCTTCGGCGGACCGGCGCGATCCCGGCGCTCCGCGGCGAGCGATTCGCGCCACGGTCGATCTCACCCCCGACGACGAGGGAGAGAACTGGCAGGCTGATGCCATCGACCTGTCGATGACGGGCATGGCGATGCGCGGCAACGTGCTCCCCGAGGTGGGCGAGCAGCTGTCGTTGATGTTCATGCAAGAGGGCTCGTCGAGCGTGGCTGCGCGCGGCGAGGTGGTGTGGGCGCTCGACAAGGGCCCCAACGCGGGCGCCTTCGGCGTGCGCTTCACGGACGTTCCGGCCGCGGCCGAGCAGTCGCTCCGGCGCATGCTCGACCTGAAAGATGACGTGATGGTCGCCGACGTGAAGCTGCCCCCCGACGATGCGCGCGTGAAGCTCTTCATTCACGGCATGGACGCGCCGCTGCGGGCCCGCGTGCGCTCGACCTCGCAGGGCGAGATCGTGGTCGGCAGCGACCTTTCGTTTCTCAAGCTCGGCGACAAGGTCGACGTCGACGGCGCGGGCTCGAAGATCACCGGCGTGATCGAGGGCGTGCAGGTCGAGGTCGACGCGAAGACCCGCGTGCCGCGCCTGGTGCTCTCCATCGACCTCGGCGGCAAGAAGAAGAAGGTCGAGCTCGGCAACGCGCCGACCATGCTCGCCGAGAGCCCCCGCGCGTCGGAGCCCGAGATCGCGCCGCTCAAGCCCGCGAAGCCCGTCACCGCCCGCGAGCCCGTGAAGGCCGCCGGCGTGCGCGAGCCCGTGAAGCCCCGCGTGGCGCAGGCGACGACGGTGCTCCCGGCCGACGACGCGCCCGTCGCGGTGATGTCGCAGCACGACGCCGAGGTGTCGTTCAATGACGAGGATTCGGCCCCGGGCTGGCTCACGCAGGGCATCCGCTCGGTGCGCGGCGCCGTCGATCGCGTGAGCGAGAACGCGGGCCCCGGCCTGCGCCGCGCCTTCGACGCCGTCGGCGGCTTGAAGGACCGCATCGCGCGCCGCGGCGCCGAGGCCAGCGACGCGGGCGAGGACACCACGCGCAAGAACCTTCGCCCGCAGCACCCCGAGGCGAGCGACGCCGACGGCGCCGTGGTGACCGACCACGGCAAGCGCAACCGCAAGGTGGGCCTCTACGCGGCCGTGGGCGTGGTGCTCGCGGCGGGCATCGTGGCGTACGCCTCGTCGAGCGGCCCCGCGGTGGAGGCGCCGCGCCCCCAGGTTGCGGTGACCAACGACGCGGGGACCGTGGCCGACCCCAACGCGCCCGACCTGAGCGCGGTGACCGACCCCAACGTGCCCGCGGACCCCAACGCGGTGGGCGAGCTCGCGGCGGGCGATCCGTCGCTGCAGACCGAGCCCGCGGAGGGTGCGCCCGTGCAGGCC
>CAISKJ010000360.1 GCA_903885885.1 uncultured delta proteobacterium | reverse complement strand
TCGCTGGGCCTCGTGCTCGCCGCGCGCGCCGCGGCCGTCATCGCGGGCCGCGCGTATGTCACCCCCGACGACCTCAAGCGCGTCGCCACGCACGTGCTCGCCCACCGGCTCATTGTCACCGCCGAGGCCGAGAGCGAAGGCCTGACCCGCGAGGGGCTCCTCGACGAGGCCCTCGCCCGCGTCGCCTATCGCCGCGCCGACGCGCGCCCCGACCTGCACGCCCACGGCGCCGTCACCTCGCTCGCCGAGAACGCCCGGTAACGGAGGGATAGAGCCCGTTGCCCTCGCTGAGCTACGCGGGACGTCTGGCCTTCGTGGGCGCCGTCGGCCTCTCGCTCGGCGGCCTGCTCGGGGCAGTGGCGCCCGTCGCCCTCGCGGGCAGCGCGGCCCTCACGAGCCTCGCGTTCGCGTGGGTGCTCACCGTCCCCCTCCCCCGGCGCATGCGCCGCGAGCGCCTCGAGTTCACGTGGTGGATGCCCTCGTCCGCCGGTGGCGTGCGCCGCCCCGATGAGCTCGTCACCCTTCGCATCGCCCTGCGCAACCCCACCGACGAAGAGCTCGTGCTCGGCACCCCGCGCCTCGCGCTCTCGCCCGGCTTGCGACACACGCGCTGGCAGGGCGGGCGCGTGGCCATTCCCCCGAAGGCCGTGGCCACCTTCGACCTCGTGGTGCGCCCCGCGCATGCCGGTCGGCACGTGCTGCACGGCGCCTGGATGACCCTCTCGGGCCCGCTGGGCCTCGCGTGGGCTCCCTTGTACTTTCCCAATCCCCTGGTGATGGAGGTGCAGCCGCGCGCCTACGGGGCCACCGCGCACACCCGCGCCCGCTCGACGCCCGAGCGCGCGCCGGCGATGCGCTCGGGGCGCGCCGAGCGACGCGCGGGCGAAGGGCCCGAGATTCGCGAGCTGCGCGACTACCAGCAGGGCGACCCCATGCGACGCATCGCGTGGGGCCCCAGCGCGCGCCGGGGCAAGCTCCTCGTGCGCGAGACCGAAGACGAGTCGCAGACCACGCGCGTGCTCGTGCTCGACGCGTCGGCCACCATGCGCGGCGATGATCGCGGCGCGGCCAAGATCGACTACGCCATCGAGCTCGCGGCGCAGTGCGCGCGCCTCTCCGCGGGCGGGGGCGATCGCCTCGGGCTCGTGGGCTTCGACCGGCGCGTCGTGGCCCACGTCGAGCCCGGCGACGGCCCCGCGCACCTGCGTCAGCTCGTGGCCGCCGCGGTCGACCTGCGCGCCCTCGTCGACGAAGACCTCACCGACGTCGACGAGGAGCAGCTCCTCGAGACCGTGGCCCGCTATTTTCGCGAGCAAGAGGGCGTCGACGCCTTTCGCGACGTGTCGGCCTTCGACGGGCGCCAGCGGCTCGCGCGCATGGTCTCCAAGGCCATCGAGCACGACCCCACCATGCGCATCCCGGTGCGCGCCGCCGACCCGCTGCACCGCCTCTGGCGCGCGTTCTGTCGCGCTCGCGCCATTGCGCTGCCCCTCAAGCACGACCCCGATGGCGCGGCCAAGGCGCACGGGCTCGCGGCCGCCATCGACGCCGCCGTGGGGCGCGCCCGCGAGGTGCGCACCGTGCTTGTGGTGAGCGACCTCGACGCGGTGGGCGACTTCGCGCCCGTGAAGCTCGCCCTCGGCCGCGCGCGGCAGAAGCGCCACCGGGTGACCTTCGTGGCCCCCACGGGGCCCGACTTCGCGGGCCGCGAGCCCGCGCGCTCCACCGCCGACGAGAGGGCCCGCCGCGACGCCGTGGTGAGCCTCTTCACGGGCGAAGAGAAGCTCCGCATCGACGAGATGCGCCAGCGCCTCGCTGCGACGGGCGTCGCGCTCTACACCGCCTCCGCGAGAGACCCCGCAGCGCGATGGATACGCCGCGCCGCCGCGCCCCGCACGAAGTGACCATGAACGACGCTCCCGACGACGGCTTCGAAGACCCGCGACGTTTTCTGTCGCGCCACGCCCTGCGCCCCAAAGACAGCTTCGGGCAGTGCTTTCTCATCGCCCCTCCGGTGGCGCGCGCCATCGTCGAGGCGGTCGACCCGCGCGCCGATGAGACCATCGTCGAGGTGGGCACGGGGCCCGGCACCCTCGCCAAAATGATCGCCCCGCGCGCCCGCCGTGTCGTGGCCATCGAGCGCGACCGTGACATGGTGCGCGCCCTCCTCGCCGAGAAGCTCGCGCCCAACATCGAGGTGGTCGAGGCCGACGCCGCCGCGTGGGACTACACCGCCGTCGAGGGCCCCTACGCGGTCGTGGGCAACCTCCCGTACCAGATCACCGGGAGGCTCTTGCGGGTGATGCAGACGCCGCCCATCCGCTGGCGCACGTGCGTGGTGATGGTGCAGCTCGAGGTCGCGCGGCGCATGCTCGCCGCCCCCAACGACGACGACTGGGGAGCGCTCTCGGTGTTCACCCAGGCCGGCTGCGATGTGACCAAGGTGTGCCCCGCGTCGCCCGGGTGCTTTCACCCCGCGCCGCGGGTTCATTCCATGGTGGTGAAGCTCACCCCCCGGGTCACGCCCCGCGCCGTCGAGACGAAGACCTTTCAGGCCGTCGTGCACGCCCTCTTTTCGGCGCGCCGCAAGACCCTTCGCAATGGCGTGTCGGCCCTCGTGCCCCGCGAAGCCGCAGGCGAGGTGTGTGTCGCCGCGGGCATCGACCCCGGAGCCCGCCCCGAGACGCTCAGCGTGGAGCAGCTCGGGGCCCTGGCCGGCGCAATCGACGCGGAACGTCGTGCGCGCACACCCAACGGTGCGTGAAGCCTACTCGGCGGATTCGGTCGGAGGCACCGAGGCGTGCTCTTCGTGCATGCGCGTGGTGAGCACGGGCACCTCGGAGCGGCGCACGATGTCTTCGGCCACGCTGCCGATGAGCAGGTGACGCAGCCCCTTACGGCCGTGCGTGCCCATCACGATCATGTCGACGTTTTGGGCCTTGGCGGCTTCGAGCACCACGTCGCGCACGTCGCCCACGGAGATCACCCCCTGCGCGGGGATGCTCGCGAGGGAGAGCTCGGCCAGCATGGCGTTGAGGCGGCGGTCGGCGGCCTCGCGCACGTAGTCCATGATGGGCATCGCGGGCCCCTCGGGGTCGAGGCGCACGAGGGTCTGCGGCGGGAGGTTGAGCGGGGCTTCGATGGCGTGCACCAACACGATCTCGGATGCGAAGCGCTCGGCCATGGCGACGGCGTACCGCAGGCCGCGACGAGAGCACTCGGAGAAGTCCATCGGGACGAGGATGCGGCGAATCTCGATCATGGCAGGGGGCTCCGTTTCGGGAGCTTCCTAGAGCGAAGTCCGTGCCAGCGGGAGTGCGTCGCCCGAGGTGGGAGGCGCTTGTTCCGCGCGTCGGTGCCGGCGGACGACGCGCTCGCCCCATCGTGCGTCGGCGCACACCTCGAAGCGCGCAGGGGACTTTCAGCGTGCATCGAAACGTGCGATTGACGCGGCGCGCCTTTGCGCGACGCGGACCACAACGCCCCCTCTTCACGGAGACCCACGACGATGACGACGACCGCACTGCGTGATTTCCTCGAGATCCCCTACGACCAGCTCGAGGAGATGAACCTCGGCGTCAAGCAGGCGCGCCTCGACCGGCGCCCTGCTGACGTGCTGCGCGAGGAGCGCGTGCGCTACCTCTCGGACGAGAAGCGCATCAAGGCCGTGACCGTGTGCTTCACCGACCTCGAGGGTCGGCTGCACATGCTCGATTACGACAAGAAGTTTCTGCTCAAGAGCGCCGACAACCTGACCTTCGACGGCAGCTCGGTGCGCGGCTTCTCGGCTCAGTTCGAGAGCGACCTGCGCCTCGCCCTCGACTGGTCGGCCTTCTACTGGCTGCCCTCCGACGTGTTCGGCCCGGGCAAGGTGCTCGTGTTCGCCGAGGTGCTCGACCGCAACGGCGAGCCCTACGCCTCGGACCTGCGCGCCCAGCTCAAGCGCTACACCGAGAACCTCTGGGCCCGCGAGAAGACCGTGTGCCATGTGGCGCCCGAGATCGAGGGCTTTCTCTTCAAGGGCCGCGACGCCGAGCGCCACTACCACGAGGTTGGGCACTTCGAATACGTGTCGACGGGGGGTTACTACCACTCGCTGCCGGGCGACTCGCTGCGCAACTTCATCGACACCGCGGCCGAGGTGCAGCGGGCGATGGGCTTCCTCAACGAGAAGGATCACCCCGAGGTGGCGCCGAGCCAGTTCGAGATGAACTTCTCGTACTCCGAGGTGCTCGTGACGGCCGACCAGGTGCAGCTCTACAAGCTGCTCTGCCGCCAGGTGGCCGCCAAGCTCGACATGACCGCGAGCTTTTTGCCGAAGCCCGTGACGGGCATCAACGGCAACGGCATGCACACGAACATGTCGTTCAACCGCGATGGCAAGAACCTGTTCTGGGATCCGTCGGGCATCGATGGGCTCGCGGCGCCGGGCTGGCAGTCGATCGGGCGCATTCTCGACCACGCGCTCGATCTGTGCCTCGTGCTCAACCCCTCGGTGAACGCGTACCGCCGCCTCGACCCGCACTTCGAAGCGCCCAACCAGATCAAGGCCTCGCCCAACAACCGCGGCGCGATGGTGCGCATCCCCACGGGCAACGAGCGCTCGGCCCGCATCGAGGTGCGCTCGGTGGCGCCCGACGCGAACCCCTACATGGTGTTCTACACCCTGGCGCGCACGGCGCTCGAGCCCGCGACGAGCACCACGCCCGAGGCGGCCAAGGGCAACACCACCACGCTGCCCGACAACATCCACGACGCCATCCGGCTCTTCTCGCAGAGCGACTACGTGAAGTCGGTGCTCGGCGCCGCGGTGCAGGGCAAGTTCGCGGAGCTCAAGCAGGCCCAGGCCGACCGCTGCGCCAAGGCCCTCGGGAGCCTCATCAAGGTGCCCGAGATTCAGTTTCACCACGAGGTTACGAACCAGTACCTCTGGAACCGTTTCTAGCATCTCGCACTGCGCCCTCTCCCGCGTGTGATCGCGGGAGAGGCGCGTGGGTTTAGCGCGGGTCGAGCGTGATGAGCGTCTTGGACATCGCGCCCGCGACCTCGCGCACGAGCCTCGGCACGAGGAATCCGGGGAGGCGCTCGGTGAGCGCCCGCACGAGCGCGACCCCTACGGCCTCGGGAACTTCGAAGTGCGCGGCGCCGCGCACGCGATCGAGCAGGTGCAGGTAGTAGGGCGCCACGCCCAGCGCG
>CAISKJ010000359.1 GCA_903885885.1 uncultured delta proteobacterium | reverse complement strand
GCAGGTCATGGTGTCGATGTCCGTGGGGAGCTCGCCGTACTTGGGCGGCGACTGCGACCACGCGGTCATCATGGCGCCCGTCGGGTCGCGCTTGAGGCTCGCTACGAAGGCCGCCGGGTCGGCGGTCATGACCGCGGGCAGCACCTTGCTGAAGAAGTTTCGAAGCTGATGTACGCCCATGGACGAGTGCTGTACCCGCCGCGCTACACCGCGCCTCGCGGGGGCGTCAAGTTACGGCCCCGCTCCGTCGAGGAGGCGCGCGGCGAGCTCGCCCTCGGCCATCGGCGACACGGCCTCGAGGCGCGCGAGAAAGCGCCCATAGTCGCGGTACCCCGCCGCGCCGGGGCCTCGGCGGAGGTAGAAGTCGGTGATGCGCGTGGTGGCGAAGCGCGCGCACGCCGCCGCGGCGACGGGCCCGAGGCCGCGGCGCTCGGCGTCGGTGAGCGGCCGCGCGCGGTGGTAGGCCTGCGCGAAGGCGCGGGCGAGGGGCCACTCGAAGTCGTCGCCCCAGCACCACGCGAGGAGCACCACGGCCACGTCGAAGAGCAACACGCCCGAGCTGGCGCTCTCCCAGTCGAGGAGGGCGAGCAGCGTGTCGCCCTCCCAGCGCACGTTGTCGCGAAAGAGGTCGCCGTGCACGATGCCGCGCGGAAGCTCCGTGGGAGAAGGCGCGTCGAGCACCGCGCGAATGCGCGCGACGGCGGGCGCGAGCGCGGGGTGCGCGTCGAGGGGAACTCCGTCGAGGCGATGGCGGAGCGAGGCCGCGTCGAAGCGGTCGCCGCCCTCGACGACGAAGCCCTCACTGGCGCGGTGAACGCGCGCGAGCGCGTCGCCCACGGCGGCCATGTGAAGGGGCTCGACCATGCGTCGACAGCGTTCGAAGCCGCCCATGGCTTCGAAGAGCCCGACGGGCTTGCCGGCCACGAGCACCGCGTCGGGAGGAGGCCCCTCGATGCGCGTCGGAACGGGCACACCCGCGGCGCGCAGGTGCGCCACGAGGCGCCACTCGAAGGCCACGCCGGCGGGGCGCTGCTCTTCGTAGATGCGCAGAAAGTACCGTCCGCGCGCGGTGGTGAGAAAGAAGTTGCTGTTCACGCTCCCGGCGGCGAGGGGCTCGACGGCGAGCACGGGGCCGAGGTCGTAGGCGAGGGCGACGCGGTCGGCGTCGGCGGGCGCGAGCGGTGTGAGCAGTGCCATCGGCGGGGCAGACGAGTGTATGCGAGGAAGAGGCTTCAGTCGGTGGTGAGCGCGCCGAAGCGCCGCTCGTACTCCGCGAGCTTCGCAGCGAGGGCGTCGGCGCGGAGGCGCTCCTCGTCGGCGCGGAGGCGCTCCTCGTCGGCGCGGAGGCGCTCCTCGTCGGCGCGCTCGCCTTCGAGGGGGAGCACATGGCCTTCGCGGTCGATCCAGCGGAGCATCGGGGCGTCGACGGTGCCCACGCGCGTAGGGTGCAGCCCGAGCAGCAGGTCGAGGGCAGCGACCTCGATGCGCCCCTCGGCGTCGCGCGGCAATGGGTTGTAGCGCCGCTTCTTGTGGTCGAGCAGAAACGCGTCGAGGGCGCCGCTCAGCGGGTCGAAGATCACGTACACGGGCACGCGGAGCTGGCGAGCGTACACGGTCATCTTCTCGCCGCGGTCGACGCGCTCGGTGCTCTCCGACACGAGCTCGATCACCACGTCGGGGCTGCGCCCCTCGGCCCACACGACCCAGCTTTTGCGCTCGCGCCGCACCGTGTCGAGCACCACGAACACGTCGGGGCCGCGAAAGCTGTTGTGCCGCACCTGCTCGGCGCTGAAATACACGAACATGTCGCCGCCCACGTAGAAGTCGTCGCGGTCGCGCCATGCGAGCTCGAGCGACTCGATGAGCACGAGCATCTGGCGGCGGTGACGCTCGGTCTCCATCGGCACTCCGTCGCTGCACGGCAGCTCGTCTTCGCCGGGCGGCATCTCGGGCTCGAGCTTCTCGGCGGTGGACATGGTCATCGGGGTCTACGCTCCCGCGCGAGAAGTTCCCACACCGGGCTTCGGCGCACAATCGCAGGGCGGGGGTGCTGCGGAACGAACCGACCCACCACGGCTCCCTCGCCGCCATCGCCGCGTGTTGAAACACGCGGCAACGAAGACAAATCGTGATCAAAACGCTGGGAAGTCCCGCGTCGCGGGACTGCCATCGGTGAGGCACCGAACGCGAGTCCTGCGGAGCAGGACTTCAGGAGGATTGTTCGTGAATCGCCTTCGTTGCCGCGTGTTTCACCCGGATTATTCATCACAGATTCGATCCGACGGAACGATGGCGCGGGAATTTCGCTGTCGGCATAGGCGTTCGAGGGG
>CAISKJ010000358.1 GCA_903885885.1 uncultured delta proteobacterium | reverse complement strand
TGGCGGCCCCGGCGCGCCCCGTTGTTCGCCCCCGCGTAGCGCCCGTCGCGCGCCCTGTCGAAGCGCCCGATCCGCCCCCGCGCGAGGCGGCGCCGCCCCCCGCCGCGCCGAGCGGCCCCCGGCTGCCGCGCCACATCTGAATTACACCGCCATGAACCGTTCTTCTGTACGCCTCGCAGGGGCCCTCAGCCTGTCACTCGCGCTCGCGGGCGCGTCGGCGAGCGCCCAGCCCGCGCCTCCGACGACGGCCGCGACGCCCGTCGAGGCCACGCGCCACGCCGCCGCGCAGCAGCGCTTCGAGCGCGGCCTCGGCCTCTTCGACCACGACGATTTCGCCACCGCGCTCACCGAGCTTCGCGCGTCGCTCGAGCTGTTCTCGTCGCCCAACGTGCGGCTCTACGTGGGCCTGTGCCTGCTGCGTACGGGGCACCTCGCCGAGGCGCACGCCGAGCTGCAGCGCACCTTCAACGAGGCGCGCGACCTCGCCCTCACCGACCCCAACTACGTCGACGCGCGCGACGCCGCCCAGCAGGAGCTCGCCCGGCTGCAGCCGCGCCTCGGGCGCGTGGTGGTGCGCATGCCCTCGCCCGTCGCGGGCGTGGCCATCACC
Organism: uncultured delta proteobacterium; assembly: GCA_903885885.1. Lineage (GTDB taxonomy): Bacteria > Myxococcota_A > Polyangia > Polyangiales > CAISKJ01. Next base: position 1,862 of record CAISKJ010000358.1, on the reverse strand, counting down.
GCCAACGAGACCGAGCTGCTCACGGCCATGCTGGGCATTCCGCTCTCGTTCGACCCGGGGCCCACGACGGTGACGGCGAGCGCGCCGGGGTACCTCGAGTTTCGTCAGACGGTGCAGCTCATCGCCAACAGCACCACCGAGGTGATCATCACGCTACGCCGCGACCCCAACGCCGGGGCGCGGCCCGGGCCGACGCCCGTGGTCACGGTGCCGACGGCGCCGAGCGGCGAGCCGATGGCCGTGGTGCCGCGCACGGCGCTCACCGTCACCACGGGCGGCGGGGCGCGCGTGGCGGGCTTCGTGGTGGGCGCGCTGGGCCTCGCCTCGCTCGGGGGCTTCGCGGTGCTCGGCAACATGGCGGGCAACCGCTACGACGAGGTGGTCGCCGCGTGCCGCGGCCGCTGCCAGGATCGCACGCACGACGACGCCATTCGCGAGGGAGAGACGTGGCAGCTCCTCGCCAACGTGAGCCTCGGCGCGGGCATCGGCCTCTCGCTCATCGGCGTGGTGATGATCGCGGTGGGCGGTCCGCGGGTGGTCGAAGAGGGGCGCACGGCGCGCTCTCGGGTGCGTCCCTGGTTCGACGCGTCACGCGGCACGGTGGGGGTCGGCGGTGCGTTCTAACCACGGTGCGGTGATGGGTGTCGGTCGCGCGCGGAGGCTCGCCGCGCTCGTGTGCGTGGCCCTCGTCGCGGGGTGCTCCTACGAGTGGGACGGGCTGCGTCCGCTGCCCGACGAGGGGACCGACGCGAGCGTCGACGTGCGCGCCCCCGCCGACGTGATCGACGTGATCGACGTCGCCGACGTGAGCATCGTGAGCGACGTGGCGGACGTGATCGACGCGAGCGATGTCGCCGACGTGCGCGACGTGCCCGACGCGAGCGACGTGCGCGATGTCGCCGACGTGCGCGACGTGATCGACGCGAGCGATGTCGTCGATGCGAGCGCCGTGATCGACGTGGCGGACGCGAGCGATGCGAGCGCCGTGGTCGATGTTGCCGTCGACCTGGGCGCGCCCGACGTGGGGCCGCCCGACGTGCCGCCGACGCCGTGCGCCGGGCCGGCGATGACCTGCGCGTGCTCCACGGTGAACCCCGGCGGCTATTGCCGCCCCGGGCAGGCGTGCACGGCGGGCGCATGCGTCGCCACGACGCTGCAGGGATCGCTCGTGATCACCGAGATCATGAACGACCCGATGACCGTCATCGACGACCTCGGCGAGTGGGTCGAGGTCTACAACCCCGGCGCGACGCCGCTCGACCTCCGCGGCGTGCGCATCGGAAACAGCCGCATGGAGGCGTCGGCGGTGATGGCGTCGAGCCCCGTGCTGATCGCGCCGATGAGCTACGCGGTGCTCTCGCGCAACGGCAACACGACGACCAACGGCGGCGTCACCGTGCTCTATGCGTACCCGGTTACGCCGGGCGTGCTCAACTTCGGCAACACGAGCACCGACGCGGTGATTCTCGACCTCGGCGCGAGCACCACCGAGATCGACCGGGTGACCTTCGACGGCGCCACGGGCTCGCTGTGGCCGCGCTCATCGGGGCGCGCGAAGTCGCTCCGCCCGACGGCGCTCAACGCGACCGACAACGACCTGCCCGCGAGCTGGTGCAGCGCGCCCGCGCGGTGGTCGCCGACGATGACCGGCGACTACGGCTCGCCCGGCGCCGCCAACCCCGCCTGCCCGTAGCGCGACGCGCGCTCCAGCGCTGACCGCTGGTCTTGTCGTTCGACCTCGCCGCCCGCTGGTGCCCGCGCGTTTGCTCCTCATCGTGCCCCAATTTCTTTCCGGGCGCGGTGCAAGCCCCCACCCCCGCTACCGCGCGCCACTGCCCCCGCGGGAGCGAGGGCAGGGCTGT
>CAISKJ010000357.1 GCA_903885885.1 uncultured delta proteobacterium | reverse complement strand
GGCGCCTCGGGCCTGCGCACGACCGCCGCCACCGTGACCGCCACGGGCCTCACGGTGACGGGCACCACGGGCCACGCGGTGCTGGCCCGCGGCGGCGCGCTCGACCTCGCGGGCTTCACCCTCCGCGACGGCGCCCAGCAGGGACTGCGCGCCGAGGCCGCGCACGTGCGCCTGCGCCGCGGCGCCGTCACGGGCTTCGCGCGCCACGGGGTGACCCTCCTCGGCGAGCCCGCGCGGGCGTCGGGCTTCGCGCGCTGCGACACCGGCGCGACGGGCGGCGCCCTCGACTGCCTCGACCAGGTGACCGTCGCCGACAACGCCGTCGCCGCGCTCTACGTCGAGGGCACGCGCGACGTCGAGGGCACGCGCCTCGCGCTCTCCGCCACGCGCCTCGCCGCCGTGGCGGGCGGCGCCGCGGGCGACGGGCTCTTCGTGGGGGCGCGGGCTCGCGTCACCCTCGACCCCGACGTGATCTCCGTGGCGCAGCGCGGCTTCGGCACGGCCCTCGTGGCCAACGCGCGCGCGGGGGCCCTGGTGCAGGGCGTGTCGGCGCGGCTCACGGTGCGCGGCGCGCTCCTGGCGGCCAACGGCGGCGGCGCCGTGCTGGTGGGCCGCGACGCCGAGCTGCCCTTTCTGGGCGAGAGCCTCCTCGAGGCCAACCGCGTGGGGGGCGTGATCGCGACGCCCGGCGCGGTCGTAGGCATCATGCAGTGCAACGGCATCGTCGACACCGAGATGGGCACGCTCGCCACGAGCACCGGCGCGGTGACGCTTGGCGACGCCCTGCAGCTCGACGGCACCGTGGGCGAGGTCACCCTGCGCGACAACGTGCTCTCGGGCAGCGCGCGCTTCGGCGTGGTGCTGCACGCGACGCGGGCCGCCGGCGAGCGCAACCGCGGCGACGGAAACCGCTACGGCGTCGGCCTCTACGCCGGCGCCACGCTCGCGGGCGACCTCGGGCCCGTGCTCGGCCGCGAGCGCGCCCCGGCGGCGGCGCCGTCGCTCCCCGGCGGGCTGTAGCCAGTTACCGACGCCGGGAACTATTTTTACCGACGTCGGTAAGCGCTCCCCGTCACGACCGCGCGAGGCGGTCGGCGCGGGCGCGGTCGACGGTGATGGTCACCCGGCTGCGGCCCACCTGCACGGCGGCGCCCGCGAGCCCCGCGTCGCGCAGGGCCTTCTTCACCGCGCGCAGCGTGTCGGCGTCGGCGCGGGCCTTCGCGCGGGCGCCCTCGCTGGCGGCGCCAGACTTCGCGCGGGCGCTGCGCGCGGCCCGCGTGGCCGCCTCGATCTGCCGCACCGAGGCCTGCGCCACGGGGGTGGCGCCCAGCTTCGCGTCGGCGGCGAGGAGCGCGGCGGGCGAGTCGCCCTCGGGCGTCGCCTCGGTGTAGGCCACGAGGGCGAAGGCGCGCTCCTGCCCGAGCACCAGCGCCTGCTCGCGGGGCACCTTGCGCACGATGGCGATGAGGCGGTTGGCCTTCGCGTACGAGACCAGCCCCTCGGCCGCGAGAAAGGCCCGGAGGCTCGTGTGCCCGCCGGCCGTGTAGCGCTTCGTCTCGAGCATCTCGCGCAGGGCCTCGCCGAGGTCGTAGAAGCGCTCCACGATGTCGGTCATGCGCCGTCGCATGAGCGCCACGAGCGCGTCGTAGCGGGCCTTGTGGCGCGCGGCGGCCTGCGCCGTCGTCGCCGCGATGAGGTCGTTGGGCTTCGTCTTCGTCGCCATCGCGCATCCTCCGAGTGGGGTCTCCGAGGGAAGCACGGCGCCCGCGCGCGCCGCAACGCTCCTGTTCTCGACGTCGGTAACGCCAGCGACGGTCATCGGTGGGTCCGCCAGGTGGCGAGCCGCCACCCCGCCGCCACCCCCTCGCCACCCCGATCCGCCACCCCCCGTTTCGCAAGACGACTTTGCAGAAGCCATTTCGCGCGATGGCACCGCGCTCGCTACGGGGCGCTGCGCCGTGACGCACAACCCCTTCGACGAGTTTGCCAAATCGATCATGGTCGACCGCCAGGCGTTCTTCGGCCACGCCGAGACGGAGTGCGAGCTCGGCCGCGACGCGCTCTACGCCGACGTCGCGTGGGAGCCCCGGCGACGG
>CAISKJ010000356.1 GCA_903885885.1 uncultured delta proteobacterium | reverse complement strand
GCTCACGCGCGTCACCCTCGAGGGCGCCAGCAGGCCGGGGCGCGCTTCGACCACGCGCGCGCAACCCTCGACGGCGTGGCCGTGCGCGCCGTCGGCGGCACCACGGAGAACCTCTACCACGCGGGCGGCCTCGTGCTCGAGCACGGGGCCACGGTGACCGCGCGCGACGTGCTCGTCGAAGACGCGCGCATCGAGGGCGTCGCCGCGCGCGACCCGCAGACCACCGGGGTCTTCGAGGGCCTCGTGGTGCGTCGCGTGCGCGCCCTCGGCCCGAGCGGGTTGTGCATCGACGCCAACGACGGAGCGTCGCTGTCGGTGCGCCGCGCGGTGCTGCACCACTGCGCCTCGATCGGCGCGCAGGCCGGCGAGTTCGCCCGCATCGACCTGCGCGACGCCTGGGTGCACGACATCGCGCCCGACGCGCGGGGCCTCTACGGCTTCGGCGTGGCAGCGCTCAACTTCGGCAGCGTGACCCTGCGACGCGCCCTCGTGGAGGGCGTCGCGATGGGGGGCGCGGCCGCCATGGGCATCCCGCTGGAGCGCCTCGAGCGCGTGGGCCTCGGCAACGAAGTCCGCAGTCGCGGCGCCGTCGACACCGCGCTGCGCCTCGACGACGTGATCGTGCGCGGTACGCACCCGCAGCGGGGCCAGCCGGCCTTCGGGGTGGTCGTGGGCGCGGGGGTCACCGCCGTCGCGTCGCGCGTGGCGCTCGCGGGCGTGCGCGGCATCGGGTTCGCGGCGACGCGCTACGGCTACCCCACCGCCGGGCTGGCCGCTGCGTTGGTGCGCACGGGCCGCATCCCCGCGGGGTCGGCGTCGGTTCTCACGGCGCTCCTCGGGCCGAGCCTCGACGGCGCCTCGACGGTGACCGCCGCCGATCTCTTCGTGCAGGGGAGCGGGCCGTGGACGGTGGGCTTCGACGGCAACGCGCTCGAGCGCCCCCCGACGATCGAGGCCTCGGCGGGGGTGTACGCGGGCATGGGGTGCGCCGTTCGCCTCACGCGCGCCACGATCGAGGGCGGTCCCGCCGCGGAGTATGGCCTCGTGTCGCAGGGCGACCTCGTCGCCGACGGGCTGCGCGTGAGCACGCATCGCCGCTGCGCCCTCGGCCTCGGCAGCGCGGCGATCGGCGCCCGCGCGACCCTCACCGACACGGCGGTGCAGGGCGTCGCGCGCTGCGACGCGTCGGGCCTCGAGGCCGTGCGCCTGCCGCTCTCGGCAGACTGACCGCGCGTCGCACGGCAGGGTTCACCCGAATGGGTGCATTGTTATTCATGATGTGATCCGATATTCGGTCCATCGTCGAAGCGCGTGGGCCCCAGGTCCGCGTAGCGGCTGACGTGTTCGCTGTGTGGCGCGTGCGAGGCACGGCGCCCGTGCGAACACGAATGAACAACGCAGTTTTACGCGGCGCGCTCGGCGACGCCGCGAGGGTGCTTCCATGCGAAGAAAGCGGCCGTTGTGCCATGAACTCGCCGCCGCGCTGGCCCTGCTGGCGGGTTGCTATGGAGAGACCCCAACGGCGAGCCCGCCCGACGCGGGCGCCGACGTAAAGGCACAAGACAGCGGCGTGCCCGATGCGGTGGTGGCGCCCGATGTGGTGGCGCCCGATGTGGTGACGCCCGATGTGGTGACGCCCGATGTGGTGACGCCCGATGTGGTGACGCCCGATGTGGTGACGCGCGACGGCGGGTGCGGTGAGCTCGCGACCTGCGACGCGGCGGTGCCCGACGCGGGGCCCGTCGCCCGAACGACCCTGCGCCCTGGGCGCTTCAGCACCCTCGGCGTGCGGGCGTGGCAGGCGGGGTCGGTGCGCGTCGTCGACGATGAGCTCGAGGCCTCCGAGGCGCTCTGCAGCGGCTCGGGGAGCGCAAGGGTCTGTATTACGGGAGGATTCCTTCAATGATCGATGAGAAGCACATGATGCGCGGCGCGGTGCTCGCGCTCGCGGTGGGCCTCGGCGCGCTCGGATACAACCAGACCCGCGCGCGGGCCGACGGCATCCCCGCCATGCGTCCGCTCACCTACGCGGGCACGCTCGAAGAGGGCGGGGCGCCCGTGAACGGCCCGCGCAACCTCCGGCTCACCCTCTGGGACAGCGCCACGAGCACCGAGTCGGTGAACACCCGCTGCATCACCACGGTGCCCGGCGCCATGGTGAGCAACGGCCGCTTCCAGGTCGTGCTCGACGCGGCTTGCGCCGGGGTGGTGCGCAGCACGCCCGACCTGTGGCTCGAGATCGAGGTCAACGGCGGCTCGCTGGGGCGCACCAAGCTGAGCGCGGTGCCCTTCGCCATCGAGGCCAACCGCGCCGCGGGCCTCACGCCGCTGGCCTCGAACGCGCTCATTCCTACGGGCACCATCGTGGCCTTCGGCGGCACCGTCGACCGCGTGCCCGAGGGGTGGCTCCCCTGCGACGGTCGTGTGCTCACGCGTGCGATGTATACCGGGCTCTTCGACGCCATCGGCACGGCGCACGGCGGCGACGGAACCCGCTTCAACCTGCCCGACCTCCGCGGTCGCTTCCTCCGCGGCGTCGACGGCGAGGCGGGGCGCGACCCCGATCGCACGACACGCACGGCGTCGAACATGGGCGGCAACGCCGGGAATGCTGTCGGGAGTGTGCAGGGAACCCAAGTCCAGTCGCACTCGCATAACGTGAGCGTGTCCGACATTACGGGTGGGTACGCAGGGGGAGGCGCCGGAGGGCGACTTCTCGGTTCGACTCCGACTGGCGGTCTTTTCTACACGGGATATCACCCCAGTGTTTCTGGGCTCGTTGACTCAAGTGGTGGTGCCGAGAGTCGTCCGGTCAATGTCGCGGTGAATTACATCATCAAGCTGTGACGACGGCTGTGGTGGGGCGTGCCTTGCGACAGGGCTTCGCCGCGATACTGCACGCCCCTCTCTCACCATCGTCTCTGGTGAGAAGCCCGCTGAGATCGCGTCCGCCTGCAGCCCTCTCGCGTCCGTGCAAGGTCGCCTGTTCCGAGAAGTGAGTCCTGTGCGATGAAGCCTGTGTGCCGATGGATCCTGTGCGCCGCCCCGATGCTCGTGTCAGCACCGGTCGCGGCGCAGACCGACGCGCCGCCGCAAGCCGCGAGCAGCGAGACGCGCTCGGCGCGCGACCTCCTCACAGGGCTCGACGTGTTCGTGCGTCCCACCTACGGCGGGTTCTACTGGAACGATCAGAACGCGTTCTATCGCCTGGGGCTCACGAGCTCCGGTGAGCGGCAATTTCCCCGCGGTGTGCCCGGCGCCGACGTGCGATCACAAACGCTCTTCGAGGGCGGCCTCGGCGCCGAAGGCGGGCTCCTCTATCGCGTGGCTCCTTCCCATGCGCTGGGGCTCCTCGTTGGCGGGCAGACCCTCGATGTGCCGCTCACCAGTCCCCTCCGCGGGAGCCAGGGCCCCGGCGCGTCGATGTGGACCGTGCAGGGCCTCTATCGCTTCGCGATGACCGGCGCCGTCACGCCCGTGTTCGAAGGCAGCGTGGGTTACGGCAGCGTCACGCACGGCGCCGACTGGTCGGGACAGCAGACCTTCGAAGCCGCGCTCGCGCGCCTCGGGGCGGGGGTGCAGGTCAATTTCGAGCCGGTGCGCGGGGCCCTGATCAGCGGCGGGCTCCTCCTCGCGGTCGAGGGGTGGCTGCCGTTGGCGCACGACCATACGGGCCCCGCCGCCGACGTCTGCGCGCCGCTCCCGGGAGAGGCGGAGAGCAACTTCGATTGCTCCATTCAGCCCAACCTGCGCTTTCTGGGGGGCCTCGACCTGCGCGTCACCTTCGCGCTCTCGCGGCTCCCTCCCGTGGAGTACGTGCGCATCGACTCGCACATGCGCCACGATGGCACCGACGCCGAGCGCCCCGACGTGCACGAGACGCCCGCGTATCGACGCCTGCTGCCGTCGGCGCGTCGCGTCGCGCTGCTGGCGCCTACCAGCTGCACCGTCGCGGGCGCGGCCGGATGGACGGGCCGCGGCACCTCCGCGGGCGACGCGCTGCTGCTG
>CAISKJ010000355.1 GCA_903885885.1 uncultured delta proteobacterium | reverse complement strand
TCCCCACGTCAGCGCTCCCGCGGGGGCAGTGGCGCGCGGTAGCGGGGGTGGGGGCACGCGCCGCCCTGACGGCCTACGTGGGCTCGCGGAGGGGCAGCGCGTAGCGCCGCGGCGTGAGGGCGTAGGCCATCACCAGGAGCCCCAGGTAGCCCGCCCAGTCGCCGACGGTGCGGTACGGCGTCGAGCGGTGCCGCAGGTGCACCGTGGCGCGCACGCTCTCGCGCGTGAAGGTGCGGCTGTGGGCCACCGTGCGGCCCGCCGCGTCGATCACCGACGAGACCCCCGAGTTGGCCGAGCGAATGAGGTCGCGGCGGTGCTCGATGGCGCGAAACTTCGAGAGCGCGTTGTGAATCCACGGCTCGGCGGTGTCGCCGAACCAGGCGTCGTTCAAGATCACCGCGAGCAGGTCGGGGTCGGCGGCGCGCTGAAAATCACGCACGAAGCGCGGGAGAATGTCTTCGTAGCAGATGAGCGGCGCCACCGTGCCGCCGGGCACGGGGAGCGACACCATGCGCGTGCCGCGGGTGAAGTGCCCGCTGTTGCGCGAGAGCTCGTACACCTGCGGAAAGGTCTCGCCGAGCGGGATGTATTCGCCGAAGGCGAGCAGGTACACCTTGTCGTAGTTGCCGCGGATGGCGCCCGTCGCGTCGGTCATGAACGCGGTGTTGTAGAGCCGCGGGTGGGCCTCGTCGCCGCGCACCGAGAGGGCGCCGAAGAGCACGGGCGTGTGCAGGTCCCAGATGTCGATGTAGTCACGGATGTTGGTGACCTCTTCGGGGATGCGAAACGAGATGGCGCTCTCGCTCCACACGAGGAGGTCCACGCCCTGGCGCTCGAGCTCGCGCGACGCGTCGAGGTGACGGTGCAGCGCGAGGAGCGGGTCGGTGCGCTTCTGCATGAGCCCGAGGTTCTGCTGCACCACGCCCACGCGCAGCGCCCGCGCCGTGCGGGCCTCAGCGTCGACCTGGCCGATGCGCCAGTAGCCGTACGGAATGGCGAAGGCCCAGAACGCGAGGGGCCACACGAGCGGACGCAGCCGCGTGGGCCACGAGCCCTTGCGCACCGCGACCTCGGAGAGGGCCGTGTGCCCGAGCGCCATCACCGCGGAGATGAGCATCGGGCCGCCCAGGTCGGCCGTCTGGATCATCACGGGCACGTCGTGGAGCGAGGCCGCGAGGTACCACGGGAAGAGCGCGGGGATGAGCAGCTCGGCGCCCGCGAGCGCCAGCGGCACGCTCACGAGGCGCGGGACGTTGCGCGCGTCGAGGCGCGTGATGACCCACGCCATGACGCCGAACGCGAAGCCCGTGCTGGCCCACAGGAGCGTGGCGAAGAGCACGCAGAGCGGCATCGGAAAGCCCGAGAAGGTCTGGAGCATCCCGGTGATCCACCAGAAGCCCCCGGCGGTGCCCACGAAGCCCATGAGCCAGCCGGTTCGAAACGCGTTCCACCCCGTGCGCCCGCGCAGCGCGACGAGGAGCGGCGCGAACGAGATCATCGCGCAGACGTGCACCTCTACGCCCGCGAAGCCGAGCCACATCATGAGCCCGCTCGCGACGGCGAGGAGCAGCGCGACGCGGTCGTTCTCGATGAAGCGCACGGTGGGGTGCGGCTGTCCGCGCGTGTCGCGCGGCGGGGGCGCGCCGTCGGGAGCTTGTGGGGCAGCGGGCGGGGCGGGCGCGTCGGCCTCGCGGTACGGGGCCTTCTCGGGCGTGTCGGTGCTCATCGCGTCTTCGTTGGGAGTTGCCTTGAACGGCGCGCGCACGGTAGCACGGCCGCAGAAGCCGAACTTTCGCCATGCACAACCCGAAGTACGACCACGCGCCGCGGCTCCCCGAAGGGGCCTTCATCGACCTCGCCACGCTCGTCCCGGGGGCGGGTCCGCTGCTCCTCGAGATCGGCCCGGGCCGCGGAATGTTCGCCCTGCAGTGGGCCGAGCTCCACCGCGACGCGCGGCTCCTCGCGCTCGAGATTCGCCGCAAGCTCGCCACGGTGCTCGACGAGCGCCTCACCGCGAAGGGCTTCACGCACGCGCGCTCCTTCGCCGAAGACGCGGGCGAGGCGCTGCCGCGCATGGGCCCCGACGGCTCGGTGCAGTGGGTCGTGGTGCACTTTCCCGACCCGTGGTGGAAGAAGCGTCACCAGAAGCGCCTGGTGCTCAAAGACGAGTTCGTGTCGCAGCTCGCGCGCCTCGTGGCGCCGGGCGGCACCGTGCTCGTGCAGACCGACGTCGAGTCGCGCGCCGACGAGTACCGCGCCCGCTTCGCCGCCGCGCCGGAGTTCGAAAGCATCGCCCCCGACGGCGCCCTCTGGGTCGACGAGAGCCCCCACGCGCCCGCGCGCTCGAACCGCGAGGCCCGCGCCATCGAAGACGGCCTGCCCGTGTGGCGCATGCTCTTCCGTCGTCGCTGAGCGACAACGCGCGAGCGCCTATTTTCACAGTATTTCAATGAACCCGCGGCGCGCGGCGGGAGGGCGTAGCGTGGCGCGTGATGCCCACCGAGCCCGCGCGCAAGGGTCGTCTCCAGGTGCTCCCAGCGCTGCGTGAGGGCGTGGTGCTCGCGCGGGCCACGGTGCTCCCGCCGGAGCCCACGGTGCGTCGCACGCGCGTCGCGCTGGTGGCCCTCGCGTTGACCTCGCTCGCGGGCGGCGCCTGGGTCGTGACGGGCAGCGCGCTGTGGGCCTTCATGGTGGTGATCGTGGGGGTTCCCATCGTGGCGCTGCCGGCGTTTCTCATCGTCGGCATCGTGCGCGAGGGCCTGGCCGGGCGCACGCGCCCCGACGACTGATCACCCGCCGTACGTGCAGCGCTGCGAGGTCGCATCGCAGCGCCACGGGGCGGCGCACTCGCTGTCGGCCACGCAGCGCATCGGCGCGCACTCCGAGGGCGCCACGCAGGGCCCCCAACAGGCGCCGACGACGGTGTTCACCTGGCCCGGAAAGCACCGCGGCGGGAGCGACTCGCACGCGGCGGTGCGCAGGTCGCAGTTTGCGCCGGCGCCCGCGTCGGAGGCGGGACACGCGCCGCTGCTGGCGTAGCGCGCAAAGGTGTCGGAGCGCGTGCCGAGCACCACGGACTGGATGTCGCGCACGCGCAGCGCCTTGGCGTAGGCGCGGCCGCCCGGGTGCGCCCACGCGAGCACCTCGCCCGCGTCTGCGGCGCCCGCGGCCG
>CAISKJ010000354.1 GCA_903885885.1 uncultured delta proteobacterium | reverse complement strand
GCCTCCAGTGGCCCTGCGCGCCGCGCGCCCCATCACTGCTACATGCAACGCGCGTCGGGCGATAGCCTCGTCGTGGGGCCCGAAATCGTCGCGCGACCGCCGCCGGTGCGCCGCGGCCCGCTGACGCGCGGCGCGTTTCGCACTAGAGAACGTGCCCTGCCATGAGCACCCACGAACGCACCTACGACATCGTGATCTTCGGAGCCACGGGCTTCACCGGCCGCCTGGTGGCCGAGCACCTCGCGCGCCACCATGGGGGCGCCGCGCGCCTCGCCCTCGCCGGCCGCGACGCCCGCAAGCTCGCCGCCGTGCGCGACGCGATCGCGGCCACCGTGCCCGCCGCGCGCGACCTGCCGCTGCTCATCGCCGACGCGCACGACGCCGAGGCGCTGGCCCGCGTGGCCCGCGAGGCGCGCGTCATCGCGACGACGGTGGGCCCCTACGCGAAGTACGGCGAGGCGCTCGTGGCCGCGTGCGCGCAGCACGGCACGCACTACTGCGACCTCACGGGCGAGGTCACCTTCATGCGCCGCATGATCGACCGGCACCACGCCGGGGCGGTCGCGAGCGGGGCGCGCATCGTACACACCTGCGGCTACGACTCGATCCCGTCGGACCTCGGCGCGCGCTTCGTGGCGCGCGCGTACCACGCCCAGTACGGCGAGCACCCCGAGCGCGTGCTCCACGCCGCGGGCGAGGCGCGCGGCGGCGCGAGCGGCGGCACCGTGGCCAGCGGGCTCGAGCTCATGGAGGAGTCGGCGCGCGATCCGGGCGTGCGGCGCCTCCTCGCCGACCCCTACGCGCTGGTGCCCGACGGGCCCCGCGGCCGCGATCGCCGCGAGCAGATGGGCGTGCGCTTCGACGCGACGCTCGGCCTCTGGACGGGCCCCTTCGTGATGGCCGCGGTGAACGCTCGCGTGGTGCGCCGCACCAACGCGCTCCTCGCGCGCGAAGGCGGCGGCTGGGGCGACGCCACCTACGAGGAGTGCATGAGCACGGGGCGCGGCCCCCTCGCGATGCTGGGCGCGGCGGGGCTCACGGCGGCCATCGTGGGCGGCCTCGGCGCGCTGTCGGTGCCCGCCATTCGCAAGGTGGCCGCCGCGCGCTGGCTCCCGAAGCCCGGCGAAGGGCCCGACGAGGCGAAGCGCAAGGCGGGCTTCTTCGTGAGCCGCTTCTTCGCGACGGGCCGCGCCGGCACGGTGCGCGCCACGATGCGCGGCGAGGGCGACCCCGGCTACGACGCGACCTCGCGCATGCTCGGCGAGAGCGCGATGTGCCTCGCGTTCGACGCGCTCGACGCGCCCGGCGGCGTGCGCACGCCCGCCTCGACGATGTACGAGCCGCTCCTGGCGCGGCTGCGCGCGCAGCGCTTCACCCTCGAGCTCGCATGATCGAGGCGGCGATCTTCGACCTCGACGGGCTGCTCATCGACTCCGAGCCCTTGTGGCGCCGCGCCGAGATCGAGGTGTTCGCGCGCGCCGGCCTCGTGCTCACCGACGCCGAGTGCGCCCAGACCACGGGGCTTCGCATCGACGAGGTGGTGCGCCTGCGACGGGCGCAGCACCGCGGGTGGCACACGCTCGGCGAGGCCGACGCGGTCGAGGCGATTCACGCGCGCGTCGTCGCGCTGATGCGCGAGGCGGGCGCCGCGAAGGAGGGCGCGCGCGAGGCGGTGGCGTACGTCGCGTCGAAGGGCGTGCGGGTGGCCCTCGCGTCGTCGTCGGCCCTGCGCGTGATCGACGCCGCCCTCGAGCGTCTGGGACTGCAGTCGTCGTTCGAAGTCGTGCGCTCGGCCGAGGTCGAGCCCTACGGCAAGCCCCACCCGGGCGTGTACCTCGCGACCGCGGGCGCGCTCGGCGTGGCGCCCACGGCGTGCGTCGCCATCGAAGACTCGCTCAACGGCCTCGTCGCCGCGAAGGCCGCCCGCATGCGCTGCGTCGCCGTGCCTGAGCACGACGATGGGCGCTTCGCCCTCGCCGACGTGACGCTCGCGAGCCTCCGCCAGCTCGACGACGCCGCGTGGCGGCGCGCCACCGGCTGAGCGGTCGAGCCGCGCGGGCGCGGGCCGCGCTGCCGTCTATGACTTTGGCGCGCCATCGGCTACGTTCGCGGCGTGTTCTGCCCAAGCTGCGGTGCCCCCAACCCCGACGACGCGAAGTTCTGCAACCAGTGCGGCTGGCGCCTCGCCCCGCCCACGCAGCAGGGCGACGCGGCGCCGCAGCGATCGCCCACGCAGCAGGGCGTCGCGGGCGAGGGCGCGTCGAGCGCGTCGCAGCAGGGGGGCGCGACGCTCTCGGGCCTCTCGACGCACGACATGGCCGCGGCGATGGTCACGGGCCCCTCGAAGCGCTCGCTCGTCTTCGCGGGCGTCGGCATCGGCCTCGCGGGCATCGCGCTCGGCGCGCTCGTGGCGTTTCGCTCGGCGCGCCCCGCCGAGGTGCCTCCGGTGACGCCCGTCGGGCTCATCGGCGAGCCCTCGTCGGTGCAGGCCCCGCAGACCGAAGAGAACGACGCGGGCACCATCGTCCCCGTGGCGCCTGCGCCTGCGCCGACGGGCGGTCGCAACGCGCGCGCGCCGCGCCCCGCCAACGTCGCGAGCGCGGCCCCGACCCCGACGCCCACTGCTCCCCGCGCCAACCCCACACCGACGCCCGCCGCGCCGCGTACGAACCCCGCCGCGGCGCCGCAGCCGGGCGACGAGCGGCTCCCGTCGGGCAACATTCTTCGCCGTGACGCGGCGGGCAACACCACGGTGCTCGGCGCCGACGGGCAGCCCCTCGTGCAGCTCTCGCGCGGCGGCGCCACCCCGACCCCGACGCCCACCCCGACGCCCGCGCCCACGCCCGCGAACCCCGCGACGAACACGCCGCCCCCGGCAGAGAACGGCGTGATCGAGCGCGGGCCGCGCACGAGCGCCGGGGGCTACCACGCGGGCGACGAGACCGACGCCACGGGCACCATGGACCCGCAGGCGTTTCAGTACGTGTACCGGCACTACCAGGCGCAGATCGCGGCGTGCTGGTCGAGCGCGTCGCGGGGCCACGAGGTGTCGGGCGTCACGGTGGTGCGCGTCCGTGTGGGCGAGGCCGACGGGCACGTCGTCCGCACGCGCATCGTCTCCGACTCGACGCACGACGCGGGGCTGCAGGCGTGCGTGCAGAACGCCATCCGCGGGTGGCGCTACCCGCGCCCCGTCGGGGGCGACGTCGAGGTCGACTACCCGCTGCGCTTCGGCACCACCACGCGCTGACGCGTCGGCGCGAGGCGACCCACAGGGGCCCGGTGGGTCCAGTTGTCGGCGTCGGTAAGCGCCCGCCCACGCCTCGTAGCAGGCGCCCACACGGATCGATTTCGCCGCGATGAGAGACCTCCCCGAGCTCAACCTGAACCTCCTGCTCTCGCTCGAGGCGCTCCTCGCCGAGGCCAACGTGACGCGCGCCGCGCGGCGCCTCGGGGTCACGCAGCCGACGATGAGCCGCGCCCTCCGTCGGCTCCGCGAAGAGCTCGGCGATCCGCTCCTCGTGCGCAGCGGGCAGGGGCTCGTTCGTACGCCGCGCGCCGAGCGCATCCACGCCTCGCTCCGCGACGGGCTGCGCGCGCTCCGGCGCGTCCTCCACGACGACGACTTCGACCCGGCGACGGCGCGCGACACCGTCACCGTGGCGGCCCACGACATCGTCGGCGTGTTCGTGCTCCCGGCGCTTCTCCAGCGTATCGGGGCCGACGCGCCGGGCCTCGCCCTCGACGTGGTGCCGCTGCGCTACGCCAACCTCGTGGCCCAGCTCGACAGCGGCGCGCTCGACCTCGCCATCGGCGTGGGCTTCGCCGAGGCGCCGGGCCTCCTGCGCCGCGTGCTCTTTCGCGACGGCTGGGTGTGCCTCGCGCGCCGGGGCCACCCCGCGCTCGCCGCGGGCCTCGACCTCGCCACCTACGCGGGCCTGTCGCACGCGCTCGCGAGCCCCGAGGGCGACGGCCCCGGCGTGGTCGACCGCGCCCTCGCGGCGCAGGGCCTCGCGCGCCACATCGCCTATCGCACGCGGTACTTCATCGGCGCGGCCATGGCCGTGGCGCAGACCGACGTCGTGCTCACGCTCCCGCGCCGCGCCGGTCTGCACCTCGCGCGCGCGCTCGACCTCGCGTCGTATGAGCCCCCGGTGGCGCTCCCCGCGCTCGACGTCGCGGCCATGTGGCACGCTCGCCTCGACGCCCACCCCATGCACGCGTGGGTGCGCAGCGCGCTCTTCGCCGCGGTGGTGTAGCGCCGCGCGGGCGATCTCAGCGCGGCGGGGGATAGAGCCAGCCCGCGAGGCGTCGGGTGACGGCGGGCATGGCCACGTAGGTCATGAAGAGCACCATGGCGAGGCCGAGCACCGCGCCGCGCGCGGGCCCCGGCAGCGACGTGAGCCGCGGGCCCAGCACGGCCTGCAGCGCCTGCATCGTCGGAAACGCCACGCCGAAGCTCACCGCGACCATCTTCCAGCGGGGCGGGGGCGCGAGGCCCGCGGTCGGCGTTGCGAACCACCCCTCCATGCCCGTCAGGTGCTGGACGCGCGCATCCTCGCAGAGCTCCGCCGCGCGCGCGACCCACGCGTGGCGCTCCGGAGACGACTCCCACGCGTCGAGCTGCGCGGCCGAGTCGAAGCGAAACACCAGGGTGTACGTTCGCGAGGCGTCGCCGGGGCGCACGAGGTTGAGGCCCCGGTGGCCGGCAAAGCGCCGCGCGACGGCGGCGACGCCCTCCACCCAGGCCTCGTAGTCGGCCTCGCGCCCCTCGCGCACGGTGCGTGTGACGAGCACCGTCACCGAGGGGTCGAGGGGCACCTCACTCGAACCAGTAGTTGAGGGTGTAGTCCGCGTGCTGGCCGAGCTCGGCGTGAAAGTCCCCTTCGCCGCGGATGCCGGCGAGGTCGCCGGTGCCCGAGCCGGCGACGACGAACCAGGTTCCCTTCACCTTCGTGCCCTCGAGGGTGCCCTCGTCCTGGAGCACGAAGCTCCCGCTGCGGCCCTCGACGGTGGCCACCACGCGCTCGACGGCGACGTAGCTCGCCGAGCCGTCGGCGCGCAGCGCCTGGAGCATGCGCGCGTTGCCCTCGCCGACGATGTCTCCCATGAAGTTCTCCGTCGCGCGGATCTCGTTGAGGGAGGGGCCCCCGATCGTGTTGAAGGGGATCGTCTCCCAGGCAGTCACCTGGATCTTGCCCGTGGCGGTCTTGCGTGCGGTCATGGCGTCTTCTCGCTGTGCGGTGTGGAGGTTTCAACGCGTCGCCGGGGCCCCCATCGCGGGGCACCGCGCGCGACGCGGCGCGAACGTACAAACGGCCACGCGGCGGCACCATCCGCCATCGTTGCCATGGTGCCATGCACCGAGCGTATGGCTCGGCGAACGCTCGACACGTGGCCGCGCCGCGACGCGCTCGCGAAGCGACCGTTACAGCAGCGGGAGGCTGCGCCGCGCGCGGGTGAGCGCGTC
>CAISKJ010000353.1 GCA_903885885.1 uncultured delta proteobacterium | reverse complement strand
TGCTGGCGCGCTCGCCGGGCTCCATCGTGGCGTGGGGCTTCGACGGGCGCGAGCGATGGCGCGTGCCCGACCGCGGGTTCTCGCTCGTGGGGGCCTCGAACGACGCCGGGCGCGTAGCGATCACCCTCGGCGGCGCCGGGGTGACGCGCCGCAGCGGCGCGCTCCTCGTCGTCGACGCTGAGACCGGCGCCTCGCGGCTCCAGCGCCCCGAGGCCCACGCCTTCGGCGCGCCGCTCCTTGTGGGGCGCGACCTCTACGTTCCCTGGGACGGGCAGAACCTCTCGGTCTTCGACGCCGAGGGCGGCGACGAGCTCGCGCGCGTTCGCACCCGCGACGACGTCTTCGGTTTCGCGCGACGCGAGGGCCCCACCGTCTGGCTCGGCGCGCGCGCCCTCTACCGCTTTGGCGCCGACATGTCCGCGGGGCGCTCCGCGGCCGCGACGCGCGTGGCCTTCTCCCGCGACGGCCTGCCGGGCGCGCCTCCGTTCATGGCGGACCCCTACGTGACGCTCAACGCCGGCCTCGACGCGCGCGAGCGCGTGCGCCTCGTCTGGCGCCCCGACAGCGCCGCGCAGGGCGCCACCTTCGCCGGCGGATCGGTGTACTCGCTCTTCCACCGCGACGTGTTCTCGCTCGACGCAGCGACGGGCGCGGTGCGCTGGGCCTACGTGCACCCGGCCGACGTGGCGGGCGTCGAGGCGTCGCGCGACGGCGTCACCTTCGTCGACGAGAACGGGCGCGCGGGCTTTCTCGACGCGACCAACGGACGCGTGCGCTGGCGCGCCAACCTCGACACGCCCGCGGCGCAGGTGGTGCTCCAGGTGCCCGGCGACTTCGCCCCGCGCGGCGGCGCCGACGAAGAGCCCGCGCGCTCGCAGGTCGAGGGCCTGCTCCTCGCGGCGGGCGGCACCGACACCCGGCTCATGCCCGCGCAGCTCTTCGCGGTGCGCGCGCTCACGGCGATCGAGAGCCCCGAGGCGACCCACGCGCTCGTCACCGTGCTCACGCGGCGACTCTATCCGCAAGAGCTCCGCGCGGCGGCGGGCGACGCGATCACCCACCGCACCAACGGGACCGAGTCCATGCTCGAAGCCCTCGGCGCGCACCACGACTACGTGCGCGACGTGGCCGCTCCGCCCGTCGGAATGCTCGCGCGGGGCCTCGCCGCGGCGCACGAGCGCAGGGCCGTGCCGGCGCTCATCGCGCACCTGCAAGACCCCGCGACGGCGGCGTCGGACCTCCCGCAGATTACCGCCGCGCTGCGCGAGCTCGGCGACGCTGCGGCGGTCGCGCCCCTCGTCGACTTTCTGCGCCTCTACCACGCCGACTCGGGGATGCTGTCGCCCGTCGGCGGCGGCGAGGCCCACGACGACCGCCACGTCGGCGAGCAGGAGCCGCTCGACGCCGCGCTCGAGCAGGCCGTCCTCGCCGTCGGCGCCATGGGCGGCGCCACCGAGCGACGCGTGCTCGACGAGATCGCCACGCACCCGCGCACGGCCTCCGTGGTGCGCGACGCCATCGCGCGGTTGAGCTCGGGCGACACGCGACCCGCGCCGGCGACCGCCACCGCCGCGGCGCAGGGTGGCGGCATCGACATGGCGTTTCACATGCCCGCGCGGCTCAACGCCGAGGCCGTCGAGACGTCGTTTCTCCCCGTGCGTCCGCAGCTCCTCGAGTGCCTGCGCGACGCGCCCTCGCGGCCCGCGACGGTGCGCATTCAGTTTCGGTACGACAGCGCGGGCGCGATCACCCACGCGACGGTCAACCCCACGACGTTTCAGGCGTGCATGGCGCCGGTCATCGAGGCCGTGCGACTGCCCGAGAACTCGGCGGGGCGCGACATCGCCACGTACAACCTCTCGACCTTGCCCTGACCGCGACACACATTGGGCGCTCGAGCCGCGCGAGCGCATGTTGCGCACGACGCGCGGCTCCGCACAGGAGAGCGCCATGAGTGATCCAACCGATCCCGTCGACCCCAACGCCGAGCGCACCGCCTCCGACGAGTTTCGCGAGGGGCTCGCGCACCTCTTCGCCGCCGCGCGCAAGGTGGCGAGCACCGTCGAGCCGCAGGTCAACCGCTCGCTCGAAGACGCCGAGCACGCGCTCGAGCGCCTCGGCCGCGAGGGCGAGAACATGGCCGGCGAGGTGAGCCGCGAGGTGGCGACCTTCGCCGCGCGCCTCGCCGACAAGCTCCGCGAGGTGGCCGACCGCGCCGACCCGAAGAGCCCGACGGAGCGACGACGCGACAGCGACCCGAACAACCCCGGCGCGCGCTGAGGCGAGCATAGGTATCGCCACGGCCCTCGATCGCGGGTAGAACCGCGGCACTACCCCAGTACGGAGGATGTGACGTGTTCAAGAAAGTCATCGTCGGCGTGGATTTTAGCGACAAGACCGACCGCGCGATCGGCGTCGCGCTCAACCTCGCGAAGTCGACGCACGGCACCGCGGTGCTGCTTCACGTGCTGCCTCCCGTGGCCGACGAGGCCCGCCGCACGACCCCGGGCAGCGACGGCGAAACCGACGCGATGCGCGCCGTCGAGGTTCGACTGCGCGACGAGGCCGCGAAGCTCACGCGCGATCATGGCGCCACGGTCGACTACGGCGTGGTCGCGGGCAAGCCTGCCGACGAGATCCTCGCGTACGTCCAGAAGTGGGGCGGCGACGTGATCATCGTGGCGAGCGAGGCGCGCACCGGCCTCGACCGGCTCATCCTCGGCAGCGTGGCCGAGCGTCTCATTCAGCTCTCGCCGGTGCCCGTCCTCGTGGTCGGGCCCAACTCGCTCTGAGCTTCAGTCTTCGTCGGGCGGGGGCTGCGCCGTCGCGCTCCCGCCCGCTCGCCCGTACTCGTGCAGCTTGTATTGGATCTTGCGCGGCGAGATCCCGAGAATGCGCGCGGCCTTCGAGGTGCTGCCGCTCACGGCCTTGAGCGTCTCGAGAATGGCGTGGCGCTCGAGGTCGGCGATGGTGCTCCCGGGCACCGGCGGGCGCACGTCGCCGTTCTCGCGCGCCCCGCGCGAACCAGGGGCCGGCGCGAGCGCGGGTGGGAGGTTGTCGGCCTCGACGCGGTCGGCGCGCGCGAGCACCACGCCGCGCTCGATGGCGTGCTCGAGCTCGCGCACGTTGCCGGGCCACGCGTACGCCATGAGCCGCTGCAGGGCCTCTTCGGTGAAGCCCACGAGGGCCTTGCCGTTCTCCTGGCTGTAGCGTTTGAGAAAGAACGCCGCGAGAAGTGGAACGTCGCTCCGCCGGTTGCGCAGCGAGGGGATCTCGAGGCGAATCACGTTGAGGCGATAGTAGAGGTCCTCGCGGAAGAGGCCGCGGCGTACGCGCTCCTCGAGGTCGACG
>CAISKJ010000352.1 GCA_903885885.1 uncultured delta proteobacterium | reverse complement strand
TCGCGAGGAGCTGCGCCCATTGCGCCGCGCTGCGGCGGCGCCTCGTACGTTTCCGTCTCATGCGTGGGCGCGTAGCCCGAGGCGATCAGGGGGTCACGACGCGGTCCGGCGCACGGGTACTGGTGCGGGTGAGACGCTCGAAGAGCGACCAGACGGGCGCCGGGGTTGATGTCGCGATCCCCTTTGGGGCCGACACGAAGCTCTGCCCTGTACGCGCCCTGCGATCGTGGCTCACCGTCGGGGCCGTCACCAGCGGCCCGGTGTTCCGCTCGGTGGACCGACACGGCAACGTCGGCGAACGACTCGATGGGCGCGACGTCGCTCGGATCATCAAGGCCGTTGCTCAACGAGCCGGGATCGACGCGAGGCTCGTCTCCGGGCACTCGCTGCGAGCGGGGCTCGCCACGTCGGCCGCGCTCGCAGGGAAGTCTGACAGGGCGATCATGGCGCAGGGCCGGTGGCGCTCGCGTGCGATGTTGGACAGGTACGTTCGTACGGCAGACCAGTGGCGCGACAACGCCGCGAGCGGACTGCTTTAGGCGACGTACTGGGCCGGCGGGACCTTCGGGGGCTTCTTGAGCGGGCGCGAACGAGCGATGCGGCCGTTGGGGTACACGTCGTAGACGTACACCTTGCGCACCTGGCGACGGTGGTCGCGCGCCTCGATGCGGTAACGGCCGCTGCCCGCGTTCCAGAGCACCGTACACATGTTACTGCCGGGCAGGACGTTTGTGACGAGTTCGCGTAGGAGCCCCTTCGTGGACACCGTGCGATATCGGTAGACGAGATACTCCGAAACACCTGCAATGACAGGGAATCGAAGTTGTGCAGGGCGGGCCGGGGGGTTCACGAGGAGGAATGCTGATCTGAGTTGTCGATGTGCGCAAGGATGCCCACCTCGGGGAGGGGGGGGCTCGACCGGTCTAGTGGGTGCCCGTCAGAACGGGGCTTTGGTAGGGCCGGTTGTAGGTTTGTGGGTAGGGCTCAGGTAGGGCTCGGGTAGGCCATTTTAGGGAGCATCGATTTTCGCCTGGGAGCTAGTTCCTGACCGGTCAGATCGGCCAAGAAAGCTGTATCAGACGCGGGATAATCCACGGACGGCTGTGCCGGATAGACATCGAATGGCGTTGTCGCGGCCGTCAGAGCCTTGACCCGCGAAGACCCCTCTCATGCGCGCGAGAAGCAGCCACACTCGCCGCCGTCCTGCGAAGTCTGCTGTCGCTGCCCCGGCGCGAACTACCGGCGAAACACTTCCGTCGTGTTCGTGAGCCGCACTGCGCCTTCCTCCTCGACCATGGCGCCCAGGATACGCAGCGTCTCCCCCGCCGTGAACGGGTCGCCGAGAAGCGCCCCGTCGTCCCACACCACCACGAGGTGACGGCGCCCATCATTGACCACGAAGCCGTGCCCGTCGATGCGGTCAGGCACGCGGACCTCGAGATCGGTGTACTGACGCCCCGTAGTCGTTCGCGACCGGCTCGGGGGCGGAGCACGCCAATAGTCGTCGCAGAAGGGCCGGACATCGCACACCCCGCAATGCTCCCCCGTTTGCGCGTTCGAAGGCGTCCGCGCCAGAGCGGCGCGTGCGTTCGCGATCCTCGTCTGTAGACGGCAGAGAGAATTCGTCGAAATTTGACGGTCACGGGCGAGCCACCGCGTCGGCGTGTTTCGGGGTGCTGCGACCCCCGTCAACGATGCCGCCTGAGCGCACGCGCGCTGCGGGCCCGGTGGACCACCCGGGCC
>CAISKJ010000351.1 GCA_903885885.1 uncultured delta proteobacterium | reverse complement strand
GGCCCGGGTGGTCCACCGGGCCCGCAGCGCGCGTGCGCTCAGGCGGCATCGTTGACGGGGGTCGCAGCACCCCGAAACACGCCGACGCGGTGGCTCGCCCGTGACCGTCAAATTTCGACGAATTCTCTCTGCCGTCTACAGCGGTGACGCGTTCGCCGCGCGGCTGCCGTGCTGCGTGAACATATTCATCGCAAAATGTCAATTCACCTGTATGGGTGATGTGATCGTGTCGCACGCTGTTGTGCGGGTAAACCAATCTCCATGTTATCTGCCCGGCCCCTCAAGTTCGCCCGAGGCTCGCGCGCTTTGAATCCCCTGGGTGTTGATCGCATCGCGGAGAGTATCGTGTCCGATTCGCTGGGGGAGCGTGAGGCGGTCATCGAGGCGCTGTACGCCGCAGCGATGGACCCGAGCCTGTGGCCCGCGGCGCTGCACTGCGTCGCGTGCTTCGTCGCGGGGCGTGACGACGAGGCGATCGCTGCCCTTGCCTTTGCAGAGGGGCCCGACGTGTCCAAGGGCTGGATCCTGGCG
Organism: uncultured delta proteobacterium; assembly: GCA_903885885.1. Classification (GTDB taxonomy): domain Bacteria; phylum Myxococcota_A; class Polyangia; order Polyangiales; genus CAISKJ01. The sequence goes on along the minus strand of CAISKJ010000351.1, from coordinate 2,595 downwards.
AGCACCGAGCTGCGCGGAGAGCGAACGTACGACGTCGCGACCGACGCGCACCCGCTGCTCCAGGGCCAGGCGACGGCGGGCGGTGATGCGGTTGCTTCCGAGCGCTTCCCCGCCCGGTCGCCGCACGAGCACGCTGCGGTCGCGCACGAGATCGTCGGCCGCGACGGGTCGGTGCACGGCCTCTCGCGGGTTCTCCATCAGGACGGCCGCCTCGTCGCGGTGGCGCACGTGCTTCGACGGCGCGAGGGTCCGTGGTGGAGCGACGGCGCCACGCAGCGCTTCGCGTCGCTGACAGCGCACCTCGGCCGGGCGCTCGACATGTACGTGCGCCTTCGCAGGGCGCGCGAGCACGCGCAGGTGGAGCGCGTCCTCCTCGACCGCCTCGACATCGCCGCGCTGGCGCTCGACGCCGACCGGCGCGTGACGCGCAGCAACCTCGCGGCCGATGTGCTCCTCGCGCGCCGCGACGGCCTGTACGTCGAGGGCTCCACGCTGCGCTGCGACACCGCGCGCGCCGAGGAGAGCCTCCAGGGCGCGCTGAGCACCGTCCACGCAGGGGACGGCCTGGGTGCCATCGAGACCTCGCTGGTGCTCGTGCCGCGGCTCTCGGGGCGCCGTCCGCTGTTGCTCTTCATCTCGCCCATCCCATCGCCCGACGACGGGTCTCGCGCTCTCGGGGCCACGGTGCTCGTGCGCGACGCCGACGTGGTGCGCCCGGAGCTCGAGGGCCTCATCGCGCGGCTCTTCGGCCTTACGCCGAGCGAGGTGCACATCGCCGTGCGCGTGGCCCTCGGCGACCCTCCCAACGACGTCGCCGAGCGCCTCGGCCTCTCCGTGGACACGGTGCGGTCGCACCTCAAGCGCGTGTTCTTCAAGACCGCGACGCGCGGCCAGTCAGACCTTGTGCGCCTCGTGTTCGGCGAGGTTCCGCCGGTGAACCCATGAGTGGCGCTCGGTTGTTGCGCGTGCTCCTCGTCGGGGCGCTGCTCGTTGCGCCCGGTGCGGCGAGCGCGCAGGAGCTCGACATCGAGGCCGAGCACCGTCGCGGCATGGCGCTGCGCGAAGAGCACCGCGACGCCGAGGCGCTCGAGGTGTTTCGCGCGTTGTACGAGCGCACCCAGGAGGCCCGCGCGCTCGCGCGCATGGCGCTCGCCGAGGCCGCGCTGGGGTCGTGGGACATCGCCGAGGAGCATCTGCGCTTCGCGATGCGCGACCGCCACGACCGCTGGGTGCGAGAGAACCGCAGGGGGCTGCGCGAGCAGCTCGAGATCATTCGCTCGCACCCGCGTCCGGCGCAGGTCACGGCGCCGGTCGCGCCGCCCTCGGCAGAGACGACCGTCGCTGTCGAGACACCGACGACCGTCACTGCAGTGCCGATCGTCGCAGCGCCGGTGGCTCCTGCGACGGCGGTGCCATCGGACGCGCCACCGTCTACGGGAGGCACCGTCGAAGCGGTGCCCGCGGTCACGGTGCCCGTGCTTGCCACGGCGGCGACATCCGAGGGGGGCGCGCCGCGCGGCGCGGCCCTGCGCCCGCTCGGCATCGCGGGGCTCGCGCTCGGGGCCGTGGGGCTCGGCGCGGGCGTTACGGCGCTCCTGCTCGGCAACAGCGCCGCGAGCGACTGGAGCGCCGACGGCTGCGGCTACACGCGTCGCGCCGACGGTCTGTATTGCGTTGGCCTTCAGGGGACGCACGGCACCATGGCGACGCTCGCGCCCGTGGGCTTCGTCGCAGGAGGGCTGCTTGCGGCGGGAGGCGTCGCCCTGCTCATCGCCGCGCCCTCGCCGGACGCGCGTCGCACGGCGCAGGCGTCGCGCCGCTGGGCGTGCGCCCCGGGCGGTGTGTCGTCGGTCGTGTGCGCCGTGGAGTTCTGATGACCCTTCGAACGCTCTTCGCCCTGGTGGCGCTGTGGTCGGTCTCCGTCGGCTGCGTGGCCGACCTCGCGTCCATTCCGTGCCGCGCGAGCGAACTCTACTGCGACGGACGCTGCGTCGATCCGACGCGCGACCGCGCCCACTGCGGCGCCTGCGGACGCGCGTGCGACGGGCTGTGCCGCGACAGCGCGTGCGAGCCCTGCCCCGGCGGGCAGACGGCGTGCGGCGACGCGTGCGTCGACCTCTCCTCCGACGACGCGTATTGCGGCGCGTGCGATGTGGCGTGCCCCGACAACGTTGTGAAGGGCGCCGCCGTGTGCCGCGCGGGCGCGTGCGTCGCGGCGTGCGTGGCAGGCTTCGCCGACTGCAACGACTCGCTCGACGACGGGTGCGAGGTGTCGATCGCGCGCGACCCGTCGAACTGTGGCGCGTGCGGCGCCGCGTGCCCCGCGGGTACGCGCGGCATGGCCACCTGCGCGGGGGGCGTGTGCGGCGCCGTGGTGTGCCCGCCGGGCAGCGGCTTCGCCGACTGCAACAGGGTGGCCGCCGACGGCTGCGAGGTGAACACCAGCACCGACGTGAACAGCTGCGGCATGTGCGGGACGCGCTGCACGGTCGCCAACGGCGCGGCGGCCTGCGCGGTCGGGGCGTGTGCGATCGGGGCGTGCGCGCCGGGGTTTCGCGACTGCGACGGGCGCGTCGACAACGGCTGCGAGACGCG
>CAISKJ010000350.1 GCA_903885885.1 uncultured delta proteobacterium | reverse complement strand
GCCCTCGCGGGAGAGGGACGGGGTGAGGGCCTGCAGCACGCTGAGGCACCCTCTCCCACGCTCCGCGTGGGAGAGGGACGGGGTGAGGGCCCTTTACCCCCGCGCGTCGCGCATCGTCCACGCGACGCGCGTGGCCACCGACATGATCGACAGCTGCGGGTTCACCCCGAGGCTCGTCGGAAGGATGCTCCCGTCGGCCACCCAGAGCCCCGGCACGTTCCACACGGCGCCGTCGCCGTTGACCACCGAGTTGTGCTCCGACGAGCCCATGCGCGCGCTCCCCAACGGGTGCTGCGACGTGCACTCGATGCGACGCCCGTGGATCTTCTCCCACGGCACCTTCGCGAGCGCGTCGGCCGTCACCCCGCGCATGCCCAGCACGGGAAGAAATACCTCGCGCGCCCCCGCCGCGAAGAAGATCTCGGCCATGAGCGTCGCGATGCGCGGGATGCGCGCGCGATCCTCCGCGGCCATGCGATAGGTCACCACGGGGTCGCGGCCCCAGAGCGTGTGCACCGTGCCGCCGCCCTGGTCGTGAATAATCCCACCGAACATCGCCAGGTGCCCGATGCGCGCCGCGTGCTGCGCGTGCTCCACCCCGACACCCGGCATGGTCGCACCCAGGACGCCCGTCGGCACGAAGAGCCCCGTGAGCGTGATGCCCTCGCGCTCAAACTGGTCGCTGTAGGCGCTCTGCAGCGCGCCCTTCCACCCGTCGACGGGCTGGTCGAAGCGACCCAGCACGCGAAAGCCCGGATGGAGCGTCATCCCCGTGCCCACCCAGCGCGGATGCCCCAGGCCGCTGCGCCGCAGAATGCCCGGCGTGAGCCACGCGCCGCACGCCAGCACCACGCGCTTCGCCCGCACCGTGAGCCGCGACTTCGCCTTGCCCGCCTCACCGTCGAGGAGCCGCCCGCGCACGCCCACGGCGCGGCCTCCCTCCACGATCACGCGCTCGACGAGCGTGTGCGACCACACGTCGGCGCCCGCCACCACGGCGCGCGGAAGGTAGCTCACGTCGACGCTCATCTTGGCGCCGTGGGGGCACCCGAAGTTGCAGCGCCCGCAGCCGTCGCAGCCCTTCGTGTTGCGGCGCATGGGCTTCATCTCGATGCCCTTGCGCGCGGCGCCCTCGACGAACAACTTCGTCGAGCGCGAGCGCATCGCGACGGGCACCTCTTCGACGTGAATGGCCTTCTCGACGTGTTCGAAGTACGGCCGCATGTCGCGCGGGGTGTAGCCCGCGAGGCCGAGCTCGCGCGTCCACTCGCCGAGCACCGGGTCGGGGATGCGAAAGCACACCGCGCCCGTGAGCACCGACGAGCCCCCCACGCAGCGCCCCATGGTGACGTTGATGGTGGGCGTGTCGCCGAGGCCCAGCGCGGCCGTCACGGCGCCGTCGCGCCACACGTGGCGCATCGACTCGCTGGGGCGCATGGCGCCGAGCTGCGCCGACGTCACGTTGGGGCCCTCCTCGAGCACCACCACGCGCAGGCCCGAGAGCGCGAGCTCGGTGGCCACGGTGCTGCCCCCCGCGCCCGAGCCCACCACCACCACGTCGGCGTCGAGCACGAGGTCGCGCCCGTGGTCGCGCGCGGAGCGATACGCGCCCGCGGTCATCGTCCGCCCCCGAGGCAGCCGCCCGTGTTGCCCGCCGCGCGCTCGTTGGCGGGGTGCTCGAACCACAGCACGCTCACGAGGGTCTTCGCGCCGAACACGGCCATGCCGAGGGGGCCGCGCTCCATGCGCTCGAGGGCCTCGGCGCGCGTCGCGAAGTCGAGGCCGTGAAACGCGCCAAACCGCTTGATATGAAGGGGCGCGAGCCACGTAATGGCGAACACGCACAGGCGGTAGAGGCCCCGCGCGCGGCCGCCCGAGCGGGCCATGAAATCGTCGAGGTCGTCGATGAGCCAGTCGACGCGATCGGCCGACGGGGGCCCCGCCGCCGAGGCGAAGAGCGTCTCGACCAGGGCGCGCGTCGCGTCGCGCAGCGTCGCCGAGAGTCCCGCGCCGGGGCGCGCCGCGTCGGGCACCTCGATGCGCGTGGGGAGCACCGAATCCGAGGGGTTCACGCGCGCGATAGTCGCACACTGCGCCGCCGAGTCGTCGCGATCTTGACGCGGCCCCGGCCGTCGGCACAGTGCGCTCCTCCCCCGTGAAACGCTCATCGCTCGCCGCTGTTCTCGCGCTCGTCGCCTGCCGTCACGCGCCCGCCCCGCAGCCCGCCACGGCGCCCCCCGTCGCGGTCGCGGCACCCGACGCCGCGGCCCCCCTCGTCGACGACCTCGCCGCGTGGAACCGCGCCGCCCGCGCCGGCGCCGTCACCGACACCCTGCACGGCGTCGCGGTGAGCGACTCGTACCGCGCCCTCGAAGAAGACACCGAGCTCACCCGCACCTGGGTCGGCCAGCAGACCGCGCGCAGCGCGCGCTACCTCGCCGCCCACGCCGACCCGGCGCGCGAAGAGAGCCTCACGCGGCTCTCTGACATCGGCGCGCTCGCGGCGCCCACCACGCTCGGGGGCAAGGTGTTCTACCGCCGACGCAACCCCGGCGACGAGCAGCCCGCGCTCGTGGTGATCGACACCCGCGCCGCGGGCTACGACGCCGCGCACCCCGCCGCGAGCGCGCGCGTGCTCATCGAGCCCACGCGCTTCGGCGAGCGCGCCGCGATGGAGTGGTACGCGCCCTCACCGCACGGGCGCTACGTGGCCTTCGGCGTCTCACAGAACGGCGACGAGCGCACCACCCTGCGCGTCATGGACCTCTCCACGGGCGCGCTGCTCCCCGTGGCCATCGAGCACACCAAGTGGTGCCGCCTCGCGTGGCTCGCCGACGAGTCGGGCTTCTACTACACGCGCTATCCCCGCGAGAACGAGCCGGGCTTCGACGCCGCGCGCCCCGACACGTACTGGCGCAGACTGTATTCGCACCGCCTCGACGCGGCGCCCGACGGGGCCTCCGACCCGATGGTCTTCGAAGGCGCCGACCGCACCGAGGCGCCCTCTCCCACGGTGTCGGCCGACGGGCGCTGGCTCGTCGTCAACCACTTCAAGGGATGGTCGCGCAGCGACGTGTACCTCGTCGATCGCCGCGCCCCCGTGGCGGCCGGACAGCGACCGCGCGCGGTGCCCGTGGCCGTCGGTCACGACAGCCTCAACGACGCCACCGTGTACCGCGGGCGGCTCTACCTCACCACCAACCGCGACGCGCCGAAGTACCGCGTTCTATGGGCTCCCGTCGACGCGCTGATGCGCGCCGACGCGGTGACGCGTGCGACGACGCCCGGGACGGGGGTCACCGCGCTCACGATGGCCCCGTCGGGCCCGTGGCACACGATGATCGCCGAGGGCGCGCACCCGCTCGAAGAGACCACCCTCGCGGGCTCGCGCATGGTGGCGCGCTACCTCGAGAACATCGTCTCGAAGGTGCGCCTCTTCGACCTCGACGGGCGCCCGCAGGGCGAGGTCACGCTGCCCTCCGAGGGGACCGTCTCCGCGATGGGATCGCAAGACGACGAAGACGCCGTCGCGCTGCTCTTCACGTCGTTCTTCGTGCCGCCCACGGTGCTCACCCTCGACACGCGCACGGCCCCCGTGAACGGCGCGCTCACGCCCGCGCTCGTCGACGCGCCCGCGATGTCCGTTGATATCTCCCGCTACGTGCTGTCGCGCGCGACGGCGCGCTCCGCCGACGGCACCGACATCAACGTGTTCTACATGCACCGCCGCGACATGGCGCGCGACGGCCGCAACGCGGTGCTGCTCAACGGCTACGGCGGCTTCAACCTCGCCATGGCCCCGAGCTTTCGCCGCCAGGCCCTCTACTGGCTCGAGCGCGGCGGCGTGTACGCCGTGGCCAACCTGCGCGGCGGCGGCGAGTTCGGCGAGGCCTGGCACCACGCCGGGGCGCGCGAGAACAAGCACCACGTCTTCGAAGACTTCGAAGCGGCCATCCGGTGGTTCACCACGAGCGGGGTGAGCGCGCCGTCGCGCATCGCCATTCACGGCGGCTCCAACGGCGGGCTCCTCATGGGCGCGATGATCACCCGCTGCCCCGACGCGTTTCGCGCCGCCGTGGCCGACGTGGGGCTCTACGACATGGTGCGCTTTCACCGCTTTCCCCCGGCCGAGATCTGGACGACGGAGTACGGCACGCCCGAGAGCGCCGACGATTTTCGCGCCCTCTACGACTACTCGCCCTACCACCGCGTGACCGATCACACGGCCCTGCCCGCGGTGTGGGTGAGCACCGCCGACCACGACACGCGCGTGTTCTGGGGCCACTCGACCAAGTTCGCCGCGCGCCTCCAGGAGGCGCAGTCGGGCGCCGCGCCCATCTACTTCTACATGGAGCGCAACGTCGGCCACGGCGCCGGGATGCAGCGCAGCGACCAGGTTCGCACCTGGACGAGGATGTTCACCTTTCTCGAAGACCAGCTCGCGATGGAACACTGAGCCGCAGGCGGCGCGCGCGATCGGTTCGTCGGCGTGCCGCGCGGCGCGCACGAACCTCCCCGGTGCGCGTCGTCCGCGTCGCTTTCATCGCGCTGCGCGCGCGTCGCGTGGGTGGTCCGCTTTCTGCGATCGCGCGGCGAGCGCGCCACCGGACCCTCGCAGCGCCTTCGGAGCGGATGATGAACATCGCCATCGTAGGAGGCGGCCACGCCGCCCTCCTGCTGCTCGAGTACTTCGCCCACATGAACGACAGCCGCGTGGTGGGCGTCGCCGACGTGCGCAGCGACGCGGAGGGCATGGTGCGCGCGCGCGAGCTCGGCATTCACACCACCACGAGCATGGAGTCGCTCATCGCTCGCCCCGAGGTCGACCTCGTGCTCGAGATCACGGGCAGCGCCCAGGTGCGCGAGTCCATCGTGGCGCTCCTGCGGCCCGGGCAGGAGGTGATGTCGGCCGCCGCCGTGAAGGTGATGTACGACGTGATCGCCCAGCGCACGAGGCAGAACGTGGCGGCGAGCCAGCGGCTCAGCGAAGAGTTTCACGGCTTCGGGCGCAGGCTCACGGGCGCGCGCGAGAGCATCGACGCGTCGATCGGTCGCGTCGACGAGGTGCTCTCGGCGATGAAGATCGTCGCCCTCAACGCCAAGATCGAGGGCACTCGCGCCGGCGAGGCGGGCCGCGCCTTCGGCGTCGTCGCCGACGAGATGAAGCGCATGGCCGTGAACGCGCAGTCGGCCGTCGACACGATTCGCAAGGCCTCCACCGAGACCCACGCGACCCTCGACGAGCTCGACCGCGCCGAGAAGAAGCGCCTCTCGCGCTTCGAGTGAGGCTGCCGCGCGTGGCACCGCCCGTGGCACGCGGGGCTGGCACCGTGCCACCGCGCGCGTTGTGATCGGCGCTGCGCGACTTGCGCTGCGGCGCGCGCAAGTCGCTCGAAACAAGGGCTTCGCTGCGCATCGAAGCGCGCGAAGGGGCCCCTCGCGGCGCCCTCCGACGCTGGCATACGCCTTGAGAAAGGGCCCTCCACGCGACGCGTGCCGCCGCACGCCGCGAACAAAGCGTCTGGTGCCGCGATGCAACCCTACGCCACGCCGTCGATCATGCTCTGTCCGGGGGCGCTCAGCCCGGTGCTCGACGCGCTCCACGCGCTCGCCCTCGACGGCTCCCTCGACGATGGCGAGACCGCGCTCCGCCTCGATCAGTACGAGCTGTGCGCCCTCGGGGCGCCGTCGCCCGAGCTCGCCTTCGACCCGCTCGCGCGCGAGCTCGGCGCCGTCGTCGCGACGCTCCGCGACGCGGCCACCCTCGAGCGCTGGTCGCGGCGCGTGCGACCGCTCTTCGCAGCGCTGCGCGACGCGCGCGACCCCGCGTCGGAGGTCGCCATCGCGCGGGCGCAGGCGTCGCTCGTCACGCTGGCCGACGAGCCCGCCACGGAGCCCCTGCGCGACGTCGCCATCGAGTTTCTCGACGCCGCGTGGGACGGTGAGGGCGCCCACTTTCCGATGCGCATCGGCGCCACGCGCGCGCTCGACGAGGGCGCCGCATCGCCGCCCGAGTCGTTCACCGCCGCGATCGTCGCCGACCTCACGCTCGACCGCCCCGACGCGGCCTCGCTCAACGCGCGCGTCTTCGCGATGCTCGACGACGAACTCCGCCGCGGCGACGAGGCCCTCTACTTCTTCAAAGACCACGCGCGCCTCCCCGCCGACGTCGACTGCACGGCCATCGCGTGCTCGGTGCTCCTGCGCGCCGGTCGCCCCGTCGCGGCGCTCGCCCACCGCGCGCTCGACCGCATCGTCGCCAACGTGAACCCCGACGGCGTCGTGGCCACCTACTTCGTGCGCGAGGGCGACCGCGCCAACGTGCTCGACCCGGTGGTGTGCATCAACGCGCTCTACCTCGCCCAGCAGCTCGGGCGCGCCCACGAGCTCCGCGCCAGCGAGGCCTACGTGCTCGACGCCCTGCGCCACGGGCGCTACCTCGACGGCACGCGCTACTACCCGTCGCCCGACACCTTCTTGCACTTCCTCGGTCGCCTCGTGTGCGACTTTCCGCGCGCGTACGGCCCGCTGCGCCCCGCGCTCGCGCGCGCCATTCTCCGCCGCCGCGGCGTCACCGCGCACCCCATCGACGTGGCCCAGCGCGTGGTGCTCGCGCGCCGCCTCGGCTTCGCCAACCCCGTCGACGAGGCCCGCCTCCACGCCCTGCGGCGCAGCGACGGCGCGTGGCCCGCCGACAGCCTCTTTCGCTACGGCCGCACGGGCGTCCTCTTCGGCTCCGCGTCGCTCGCCACGGCCTTCGGGCTGCGCGCCCTCGACGCCCTCCAGACCGCCGACGTCGGCGGGGCCCACGCCCTCGCCGCCGGGGTCCGCCATGCGTCCTGAGGGGGCCGACACCGCCGCGCGCTTCGACGCCTGGGCCGCGCGCTTCGAACTCACCGCCACCCTGGCGAAGCTCCGCGGCGTGGTGCTCCCCTGGGTGGCCCGCTGCGCGCCCGACGGCGTGAGCGCCGACGACCACGCGCTCGCCGCCGCCGACCTCGCGCTGTTCATCTTCTACCTCGACGACCTCGACGGCCCCGACGAGGCGGCGCGCTTCGCCGAGGTCGAGCGCATCCTCGACGGAGAGGTTCCTCCGCCCGACGCGTCGCCGCTGCGTCGCGGGTGGCGCAACCTGCTCGACGAGATGGCCGCGCGGGGCCCCGCCTCGGCGCGCTGCGTCGCCGATCGTCGCGTCGCGCTCGCGGCCTGGCGCGCCCGCAACGACGCCCGCCGCGCGGGCCGCCGCTGGGCGCTCGAAGACTGGATCGCCCTGCGCTGCACGACCATCTTCATGCGCCAATGGATGTCGCTCTGGGAGGCGCTCACGGGGCGCGTCGTCTGCGACGCGACGCGCGCGCGACCAGCCTTCGAAGCGGCCGTGCGCGCGACCTGTCGCTGGCAGGTGCTCTACAACGAGCTGGCCTCGGTGGCGCGCGACCGGGCCACGGGCGAGACCAACGCGGTGCTGCTCGTGATGCGCGACGGCGCGCTCACCGAACCCGAGGCCGCCGCGCGCGTGATGGCCATGGCCGCGGCCGCGCGCACCGACTTCGAACGCGCACGGAGCGAGCTGGGCGCAGGCGCCGACGATGCGCTCCGCGCGTACCTCGACGGGCTCGCGGTGAGCATCGAGGGCGCGGTCGAGCACTACGCCGATCGACACGCCCGCTACGGGCGCCTCGACGCGACGAAAAACTCGGGGTGTGCTGCAGGGTGAAGAGACGGAGGGCGAATCAGGCGCTGAGCTGGAGCAGGCGCTTCACGCGGGCCTCGGCGGCCTCGATGATGCGCGAGGCCTCGGCCTCGGGGATGCGCAGCTGGTCGCGCAGATCGCCGATGAGGGCCTTC
>CAISKJ010000349.1 GCA_903885885.1 uncultured delta proteobacterium | reverse complement strand
TGCGCCGGCGGTGAAGCAGCCCGCGATGCGCACGGGGCCCGGGGGACGGCCGCCGCCCGTCGCGTCGGGGCCCACCTTCGGCGCGCCGCTGCCGGGCCTCACGGCGGCCCAGCTCGCGGAGTTCGCCGACGGCCTCGAGGAGTTCAGCAAGCAGGAGACGGTCGAGGGCGGCCTCGGGCCGCTCTTCAACAACACGGGCTGCTTCGTGTGCCACGGCGTGCCCGCCACCGGGGGGAGCACCAACCTCTTCGTGACCCGCTTCGGCCGCACGGCCAACGGCGTGTTCGACCCCATGGACGGCGCGGGCGGCTCGCTCCTCCAGCAGTCGGCCATCGACCGCCTCGCGCGCGAGTTCGTGCCCTCCACGGCCAACGTGACGGCGCGCCGCCAGTCGACGCCGCTCTTCGGCCTCGGGCTCGTCGAGGCCATCGAAGACACCACCATTCTCGCGGTCGCCGCGAGCGAGCCCGCGGAGGTGCGAGGCACCGTCTCGATGGTGCGCGACGCCGTGTCGGGCACCATGCGCGTGGGGCGCTTCGGGTGGAAGTGCCAGGTGGCCACGCTGCTCGACTTCTCGGGCGACGCCTACGTCAACGAGATGGGCATCACGAACCGCTTCTACCCCCGGGAGAACGCGCCCAACGGCGACGCGCTCCGCCTCGCCGCGTCGGACACCGTCGCCGACCCCGAGGACCAGATCGACCCCGCCACGGGCAAGAGCGACATCGACCACGCGGCGGACTTCATGCGCTACCTCGCGCCGCCGCCGCGCATGCCCTTCAACCCGCCCGAGCTCGCGGGCGAGATGCACTTCGTGGCCGCGGGCTGCGCCGACTGTCACACCCCCGTGATGAACTCGGGTCCGAGCCCCGTCGCCTCCCTCGCGCGCCGCCCCGTGGCGCTCTACTCCGACCTCCTGCTGCACGACATGGGCGCCCTCGGCGACGGCATCGCGCAGGGCGCCGCGTCGCCCACGCAGATGCGCACGACCCCCCTCTGGGGTCTGCGCGCCAGCGCGCCGTACCTCCACGACGGCCGGGCCAACACGATCACCGACGCCATCACCGCCCACGCGGGACAGGGCGCCGCCGCGCGCGATCGCTTCCAGGCGCTCACCGCCGCGCAACGCGACGAGCTCCTGGCCTTTCTTCGAGCCCTGTAGCCGGCCCCGAGCGGGCGCAACGCTGCGTGGGCTTGCGGAGCCCTTCGGCGAGCAGCGACGCGCCCCACTGGCGATCGCCCTCACCGACGTTGCCGTCGGCGTGACTCACGAGAGACCCCACGACGACGGCGGCGTCGTCGGGGCCGCCGATGCGAATTTCGTCGATCGAACACCCGCCGGTCATGGTTGCCATGCCGACCGGGAGCGTCGACCCTGTCGGGGGGTGCCCCCTTCGAAAACACCTTGTTTCTCAGAAGATCACGTTTTGTCCGACCGGTCGGACAACGCCCCCGCCGTGCCCGATGGCGCATCGGTGCCACGCGCTCGCTGGCACGCGGCGCCGAAGCGCCGCGCGGACGCCCCGCGCTGAAGCGCGCGACCGACGGGCCGCGGAGAGGGTCGACACCCGCGCGCGCCGTGCGCTACAAGGCGTAGCGTACATGGGCGGCTCGAACCTCGACGCGACGACGTGGTCCGGACCGCGCACGTTCGACGACTTCGAACTCGTGCGCCCCCTTCGGGCGCGGCGGCATGGGGCAGGTGTTCCTCGGGCGCGACGTGGTGCTCGACCGCCCCGTGGCGCTCAAGTTCACCGGCGCCGACGCGGGCGCGACGCACCTCGACACGACGGTAACCTCACTGCGCACCGAGTGACCCATGACCGACACGATCACCGTTCCGACGCTCACGGCCACGATGGCGCCCATCAGCGCCGGTGTGCTGGGGCAGTTCTTTCGACCGCTGGCGGGCCCCGCGGGCGTGCTGCTCTCGGGCACGCAGGGGTACGCACTCCGCGTCGGCGAGCGGTGGGTCTATGAGCCTGCCGCCATCTGGGGATGGCGTGCGGCGACCGACGACGGCTTCGTGGTCGTGGACCCGCAGGGCGGCGTCACGCACATCGACGCCGCGGGGGCGCGCGCCACGCCGGGCGCCTCGAGCGGCCCCGACGGGATGCTCTCCACCGCGGCGGTCGCGTGGGACCCTGCGCGCAAGGCGCTGGTGATGTTCGGCGGCGCCCTCGGCAAGCGCGCCGTGGCCGAAACCTGGGAGTGGCGCGACGGCGTGTGGAAGCGCGCCAGGGTGAAGTCGAAGCCGGCGGCCCGCGGCCACGCGCAGATGGCGTGGGTGCCCGCCCTCGGCGGCATGCTGGTCACGGGCGGCTTCGCGAAGGGTCAGCACTTCTACGACCTCGCGCTCTACCGCGACGGCGCGTGGGCGGTGTGGGAGCACCCCGCGTTCTGCGAGGTGGAGCTCGCCGCCGCGCTCCTCGCCTGCGACGCCGCGTCGGGGCAGGTGATCCTGGGCTACTGGACGAACGAGCCCCGGGGCCTCGGCCTGTGGCGCTACGCGGGGCGCGGCCGCTGGGAGCTCGCCGGCCACGTCGAGTTTCCGTCGGTGTCGACGGACCTCGCGGGCCTCTGGCGGATGCAGTCGTTCCTCTTCGCGCTCGACCCCGCGACGCGCTCCCTGGTGGGCGTCGGCCACGACAACGATCGGCAGCCCGCGGTCGTCTCCGTCGCGCTCGGCGCGTGGTTCGACGCGCTGCCGCCCATCGAGGAGTAGGCGACGCGCTCCTGCACGCCCCGTCGAGGCGCTGGCGCACCGCGCGCACTACGCCCACCGACACGCGCGCTACGGGCGCGTCGACGCGACGACGAGGGCTATGGATGGCGGGTGACGGCCCTCCGACGGGCCGACGGCGGACGAATCAGGCGCTGAGCTGGAGCAGGCGCTTCACGCGGGCCTCGGCGGCCTCGATGATGCGCGAGGCCTCGGCCTCGGGGATGCGCAGCTGGTCGCGCAGATCGCCGATGAGGGCCTTC
>CAISKJ010000348.1 GCA_903885885.1 uncultured delta proteobacterium | reverse complement strand
GGTCGTAGACCGGCCGACCGACGGGGTAGCAACCGTCGGCCCCGAAGAGCCGTGTGTGAACAGCACAAGCACGGTTCTGTGAGAGGCGCCCCGGGTGACCGGGGCGCCTACTCGATCGGGGCCGTGTTGGATCACCCGGGAGGCGTGTTGGATCACCCGGAGGCCGTGTTGGATCACCCGGAGGCCGTGTTGGATCACCCGGGGGCCGTGTTGGATCACCCGGGGGCTGTGTTGGGCTACTTCGAGCCGCTCTTGGCGCGCTTGCGGGCGCTGAGGTTGAGGCCGCGCAGCAGCGTGGGCGTCACCGAGAGCTGGAGGCTCGACGTGCCGGCCTTGCGGGCCTCGGCGAGGTCGTCCCACAGCACGCGCATGATGAAGTAGAGCCTCCCTTCGGCCGCGTTGATGGCGGGGCTGTCGCGGTCGAACTGCGCGGGCGGCGGGCGCACGGCGATGGCGGCGTCGAGCGCCTTCGCGGCGGCTACGAGGGCGGCGGCGGTCTTGGCGTCGACGTCGAAGCCTGCGAGCGGAGGGGCCGCGGGCGGCGTCGCCGCGGGGGCCTTCAACCACGCGGTGATCTGCGCCGCGAGCTGGCGCAGCACCGAGATGCGCGCGTCGAGGGCCGGGTCGGGCACGAGCGCGGCCGACAGTGCGACCGTCCACACCTTGTGGGTGCCCACCGCGTTCTCGAGGCTGCGCTTCGTGCGGGCGAGGAGCGCGTCGGCGGCCTGCTCGGCGTCGTCGAGGGCGCTCCCCGCGGCGGGGTTGGCCGCGGCCGACTTGCCCGAGAGGAGGGTGCCCAGGTTGGTGAGGCAGTCGAAGAACCAACGGGAGCGTGCGGGCGAGAAGCCCGCGTCGGCGCTGTGCTCGCCCATCGTGCGGGCCCACGCCATGGCGCCCTTGAAGGTGTCGGCCGAGCGGGTGGTGGTGCCGCGGGCGCGGCAGGCGTCGTCGTCGTGCTGGGCGAGAAGACCCGCCGCAAGGGCGTCGGGGAGCGCGGGGAACTTCGCGCGAAGCGCCGCGAGCTGCCGTAGCTCGCCGCGAACCTCGGTGACTTCTTCGGCCGCCGCGCGCTTCTTCGCAGAGGCCTTCTTGGGGTTTGCCATGACCCGACGCTAGCGAGGGCGTCGCGGCGCGGGCAACGAAAAACTCCCCGCGGTGCCCTCTACGACCCCTGCCCGGTGAGCTCGCGCAGGAGCGACGTGGCGCGCAGGAGGCGGCGCACCTCGTCGGCGGTGGCGTCGACCTCGACGCGCACGGTGGCGCCGTCTTCGTGCGTGTGAATGCCGTCGCGCAGCACGCGCGAGAGCCCGAGGAGGCGCACCGCGAGCTGACCGCCCACCTCGGCGCGCGCGTCGTCGATCGTGGCCACGATGAGGTGCGCCGCGTTGGCGTCGCGCGCGGTGCCCGCGGCCTGCGCGGTGAGCGCGCCGGGAGCGTCGCCGTGCACCACGAAGGCCTCGAGCGCCTCGGCCTCGGGCGAGGGGCTCTGCATGCGCATGCGGGCGCGCATCGCGGCGAGGTCCATCGCGAGGGCGAAGGGGCCCCCAAAGCCGCCCGCGGCGCCCCACAGGGCCGTGAAGCGCTCGTCGGTGAGCACAGTGCGCGACGACTCACCCGAGAGCCGCGCGGCCACCCGGCGCACGAGCGCGCGCTCCATGACCAGCATCACATCGGCTGCGGGAAAGAGGTACGCCCGGTTGCCCACCACGGTGAAGGTGAGCCCGTGCTCGGTGGCCTCGCTGCGCTGCCCGTGGGCGTCGGGGCGCGCCGCGGCGGCGGTGAGAATGGCCTCGCGGTCGAAGCGGCCGCGCGCATACACGAGGGGCCAGCCGCCCTGGGCGCTCTCGCCGGGCGGGAGGTAGATGGCGAAGGCCACGCGCTCGGCGCTGTGAATCGCGTCGAAGCCCAGCTCGCGCTCGAGCATCGCGAAGTCGGCGCCGAGGCTCCGCGCGAGCTCGATGCCCGCGTCGAAGTGCGGCGATGCGCGTAGCGCGGCGGCGTCGACGCG
>CAISKJ010000347.1 GCA_903885885.1 uncultured delta proteobacterium | reverse complement strand
GGGGCCTCCGTGGCCCTCACCATCGACACGGTGCTCGACCGGCTCTTCGCCCTCTCCTTCGACCCGTACCACTGCCCCGAGCTGCGCTGGGGCGCGGCCGCCGGTTCGCCGGAGCTCTCGTCGTGCCCCGACAACGCCGAGAAGCTCGGCTGGTACCGCGCCGAGCAGCGCCTCCGCAACCAGATCGACCGCCAGTACGGCGTCGCGACGCCCCTCGAGATGGGCCCCGAGCACACGCCCGACGTCGACTTTCGCCGCGCCCTCGGCGTGCTCCCCGCGCCCCCCACCGCCGCGCGCTGACGCTTGAACCGCACGGGGCCCGCGGTGTTCACTCGCGCCTCGTGCGCGACGCCCGCTGGAACCCGCTGCGAGAGCCCCTCGTTCACTTCGCCCTCGGCGCCCTGCTCATTCTCGGCGCCGACCGCGCCGTGACACGCGCGCGCGCCGTCGTGGCACCCGCGCGGCCGCGCATCGTCGTCGACGCCGCCGCGCTCGCGAGCCTCCGCGCGCGCTTCGCGATGCAGTCGTCGCACCGCGCGACGCCCGACGAGGAGCGCGCCCTCGTCGACGAGTACGTGCGCGACGAGGCCCTCGCCCGCGAGGCGCGCGCGCGCCACCTCGACGACGGCGACGCCGTGATCCGCCGACGCCTCGTGCAGAAGATGGAGCTCCTCCTCGAAGGGCAGAGCGTCCCCGAGCCCACCGAGGCCGCGCTCGCGCGCTGGCTCGACGGCCACGCGGCGGAGTTTCGCCGCGCCCCGACGGTGAGCTTCGCACACGTGTACTTCGCGCGCGCCACGCGCGGCCCGCGCGCCGAGGCCGACGCCCGCGCGGCCCTCGCCGCGATGGCGCCCGACGAGCCCGTCGCCCTCGCCATCGCGCGCGGCGACCCCTTCGTGCGCGGCCCTTCGATGACGTCGGCGCGCTTCGCAGACGTCACCGCCTCGCTCGGCTACGAGCTCGCCGGCGCCCTCGACGCGCAGCCCCTCGACCGCTGGAGCGGCGCCCTCGAGAGCGCCCACGGCTGGCACCTCGTACGCGTCACGGCGCGCGACCCCGGAGGCCCCGCGACGCTCGCCGCGGTGCGCCCCGAGGTGCGCCGACGGTGGGCCGACGAGCGCCGCGCAGCCCTCGCCCGCGAGGCCACCGCGCGCATCGTCGAGCGCTACGAGATCGTGCGATGAGGCGCGCCGCGCTCACCCTGGCCGCGCTCCTCGCGACGGCGACCGCGGCGGCGCACCCGCTCTCCTTCGGCGCGCTGGAGCTCCGAGACGAAGCCGACGGCCGCGTGCGCGTCACGTGGCGCTTCTCGGGCACCGAGGGGCGCGCGACGGGCGCGGAGCCCGTGTTTCCCGCGGAGTGCCGCGCGGCGACGGCGACCGACACGGCGGCCATCACCGACGGCTTCGCCCGCAGCGTGACCCTCGACTGCGGGCCGCGGGGCATCGCCGGTCGCGCCGTGGGCGTGCGGGGCCTCGAGCAGTCGGGCGTGCAGGTGATCGTGCGCCACGTCTCCGCAGAGGGCGTCTCCGAGGCGATGCTCGACGACGCGCGGCGCACCTGGCAGGTGCCCGACACGCGCTCGACGCGCAGCGTGTTCGGGCGCTACCTCGCGCTCGGCGTCGAGCACATCGCGACGGGGTGGGATCACCTGGCCTTCGTGCTCGGCCTCTGCCTCGTGGCGCGCGCGCCGCGGCGGATCCTCGCGTCGGTGACGGCCTTCACGCTGGGCCACAGCGCCACGCTCGCGCTCGCCGCGCTGGGGGTCGTGCACGCGCCCACGCGCGCCGTCGAGGCCGCCATCGCGTGGAGCCTCGTGGTGGTGGCGCGCGAGGCCGTCGTGCGGGAGCGTGAGGGCGCTCCCCGCGCGGGCGCACCGTGGGCCGTGGCCGCGCTCTTCGGGCTGTTGCACGGCTTCGGCTTCGCGGGCGCGCTCGCCGAGGTGGGCCTGCCGCGCGGGGCCATCGTGGCGGCGCTGCTCGCGTTCAATGTGGGCGTCGAGCTCGGACAGGTGGGCTTCGTGCTGGCGGGGCTGGCGCTCGCGCTCGCGTGGCGGCGCGCGGGCGCTCCCCCAACGGCAGCACGCACCACGCTCGCGTACGCCGTGGGCGTGGCGGGCGCGTGCGGGTGCGTGATGCGCGTAGTGGGGATCTTCGGTCGGTGAGGCGCTCGCTGCGAACCGTCGCGCGGCGCAGGGGCGGCCCGTCTGCCTGGCGCATCGGGAGCGAGCGCGGGGAGCTACCTAGCCCGACAACAGTTGGTGTGCGCGCGTGCGTGAGGCCCTAGCGGAGAGGGTTGCTCGAGACGCAGTTGCCCGCGGGCCCGCGGCTGCTCGAGGCCCCCAACCAGCCCGAGTAGTTGCACTGATACCAGAACCCGTCGCTGCGGCTCTGGACGCATGCGCCGTAGCGCATATCGCGCCCCAGCGTTGTGCTGTAGCAGGTGTGATTCACATGCTGTGGAGCGGCCGGCGTGAGGCGGAGCGCATCGGAGGTGAGGCAACGCCCCGCGGGGCCCTCGGTGCCCGTCGAGGGGAGCCAGCCGGAGAGGTTGCACTGATACCAACGGCGGTCGTTGCCGCTCTGCACGCAGCCGCCGTAGCGCACGTTGCGAGCGAGCGTGGCGCTGTAGCAGTCGCGCGGGGCCGCGGGCTGCGCGCCCGCGTCGGCTACGCCGCGCGCGAAGGACTGCGTGCACGGCCCGTGGCTGCCGCGCCCCTCGCGCCACGCGCCGTCGGCGCACTGGTACCACCGCGCGTCGACGGCCGACTGGAGGCATGTGCCGCCATCCATCCAGCGGTTGTACGACTGGCTGTAACAGCGCTCGCCGACGGTCGACGCGGGAGCGGTCTGCGGCACGCGGCGACCGTCGTGCTCCCAGTGCCACTCCTCGGAGGGAACCGTGCGACGAAAGCCGTAGCCCGCCCCGTGGCCAGCCAGCCAGTTGTACACGCCCCAGTCTGAGGTGTTGAGGTCGAGCGCAAGGCCGCTCTGATGGTTGGAGTACCCGGGCGGGGCCGCGAGGTTACCGGTGCCCTGGAGGTACAACTGGTAGAGGTAGCGCTGGTGCTCCATCGTGCGAAAGCCCGACACGATGTAGATGTGCACTCCGTCGCGCAGCGCCGCCGCGCGCATCGTGAGGAAGGCGTTGGCGGTGTTGATCTCCACCTGCTTGCCGTCCACCATGGCCACGCAGATGCGCCGCGGGCTGCCGCTGCTGTAGCCCGTGGTGTTGGAGCAGCTCGTGATGGCGAACGCCGCCGACGCGAGACCGGTTGCGGTGGCCTCGCCCTCGGTGGCCTCGGCAGCGCGCATCTGCTCGAGCGTTGTGAGGGGATCGCCGTCGATGCCGTCCTCGGGGCGCACGCCATCGCGGCCGTCGTGTCCGCGGCCGAGGGCAACCTCTGCAGCGGTGATCGGCTCCGACGGCATCGTGCCCCGCAAACCATCGATCTCCGGGGGCTGCACGTCGGCTGCGCACCCCATTACGAGAACGATCGCAGCGGCCAATCGGGTCAGGGTTCGCTTCGCCATCGGGGCGCTTACAGCACAAGACGCGCCACCGGTAGACCGTGCGAGAAGCCTCGGGAAACTGCGTACTGCGCGTGAGCCCTCGCGGGTGTCGACTTCGGTGACCGGTCATTCCTCTGCCCACGCGGACGCGCACGGGAGTGACCATCGAGCACAACGCAGTCCGCTTGCGCACTGCACGTCGTGAGCTTCGGCGCGGTGGCGCTCCCCCAACGGCAGCACGCACCACGCTCGCGTACGCCGTGGGCGTGGCGGGCGCGTGCGGGT
>CAISKJ010000346.1 GCA_903885885.1 uncultured delta proteobacterium | reverse complement strand
CGTCGTCCTCGCGCACGTCGAGGGTCACCGCGGGGCGCGCGCACGCGGGCTCGGCGCGCGGACCGTCGGGGGTGAAGGTGTCGAGCGCGGCGCGCGACGCGTCGAGCAGGGTGACGTCGACGTCGAGGTCGCGGGCCATCGCGCGGGCCATCGCGTCGCGCTGCGCGGGGAAGCGCCACACGGCCTCGAAGCGCCCTGCCGCGAAGGCCTCGACGCGCTTCACCTCTTCGCGCCACGTGGGGCCGCGGCGCAGCGCCGACGAGACCGTGGCCACCACGAAGACGGTCAGCAGAATGGAGAGGGCGTAGCCGACGAAGAGCCTGCGGTGCAGGCGCGCCTTGAGGTACCAGCGCAGGCCGCTCCCGCGCTGCGGGGGGCCGCAGTGCGGCGCGTGATCGTGGGCGTGTCGGTGGCGGTGCCAGGGCGGGGGCATCTCACGCGCCCTCGTCGCGCACGAGCACGTAGCCCGCGCCGCGCACGGTCTTGAGGAGCCGCGGCGCGCGCGGGTCGTCGCCGAGCTTCTGGCGCAGGTGCGAGATGTGAACGTCGATGGCGCGCTCGCCCACCATCGCGTCGCCGCGGCCCGACTCCGAGAGCAGCGCGTCGCGCGACACCACGCGCCCGGCCCTGCGCGCGAGGGCCACGAGGAGGTCGAACTCGACGCCGGTGAGCTCGACGCGCGCGCCCGCCACCTTCACCTCGCGGCCGTTCACGTCGATGGCGATGGCGCCCACGCGCAGCTCGCTCGCCACCGCGCCGGGCTGCGCGCGGCGAAGCACCGCACGCAGGCGCGCCAGGAGCTCTCGCGGAGAGACGGGCTTCGGGAGGTAGTCGTCGGCGCCGAGCTCGAGGCCCACCACGCGGTCGGTCTCGTCGCCCCGCGCCGTGAGCATGAGCACGGGCACGTTGCTCTTCGCGCGGATGCGTCGGCACACCTCGAGGCCGTCGAGGCCGGGCATCATCACGTCGAGGAGCACGGCGTCGTAGGCGCTCTGGTCCAGCATCGAGAGGCCGCGGCCGCCGTCGGGCGCGTGCTCCGCGGTCACCCCGTTCTGGGCGAGGTACGCGGCGACGAGCTCGGCGAAGCGATGGTCGTCGTCGATGTGGAGCACGCGCACGGTCATGGCGGGGTGTGTGGGCGAAGCGGACGGTGAGAGAGGTCTCGGCGCGGTGACTCTACCAGCGTGTAGGGGCGCCGTGCGGGTTTGCGGGGGGAGCGCCCCGCGCGGCGTCGCGGGCGGCGTCGACGCACACGCGGGCGACGTGCTCCTCGATGGCGCGCTGGCGCGCGCGGTGGCAGTGCGCGCCGTGGCAGAAGGCGCTCCCGTAGCCGGCGACGGTGCCGAGGGCGAGCAGTGCGATGGTGAGGTTGCGGCGGATCATGGCGTGTACCTACTGGTCTTTCGTAGAGGGTCTCGGTGCGTCGACGATCACGCGCGGTACGGGCCGGCGCCCCAGCGGGACCACATGCCGACGCCGCGCTCCATCATGTCGGCGAGCTCGCGGCGCTGGCGCTCGTCGAGCACCTCGTGAACCTTCGCGAGCGCCTCGAACATGCCCTTCTGCATCGACTCGAGGGCGGCGTCTTGCCGGGTGAACGCGTCGGCCATCGCCGACTCGTCGAAGTGCTCACCGCGGAAGGCCTTGGCCACGTCGCCGCCCGTCGCGTGGAGGGCCGTCTTGCCCTCGCGGCCCTTGTCGCGCAGCGTGTCCACCGCGGCGAGGATCACCTTCTCCTGCCCCGGCGTCGTGTCGAGGCGTTCGAAGAGCCCGCGCAGCATCCAGCGCGCCGGGTCGCCGTGGCCGCCGCCCCAGGCCCCGCGGCCCTCGTGGCCGTAGCGCCCGCCCCATCCGCCGCCGCATCCGCCGCGGCCGCACCGACCGCCGTAGCCGCACCCGCCGCGCCCGTGGCGCAGCACCTTGATGAGTCCGATGAGGCACGCGGTACCGATGATGAAACCGATCATGTTGGCTGTTCTCTCTTTCGCGGCCGACGGTTGCGCCGACCTTCGAGGGAGAGATTGCTTCCCCTGTGTGAAGGGCGTTCGGGCACCCCTGTGAAGAAGTGTGAAGCGCGCCGGGGTGTGGTACCGAACGCACCCTCGTATGGGCTACTCGGTGAAAGAGGTCTTCGCGACGCTGCAGGGTGAGGGCTTTCACGCCGGGCGCGCGGCGGTGTTCGTGCGCTTCACGGGCTGCAACCTCTGGAGCGGGCGCGAGGCCGACCGGGCGAAGGGCCTCGGCGGCTGCGCGGCCTGGTGCGACACCGATTTCGTGGGCACCGACGGCGTCGGCGGCGGGCGCTTCGACGACGCGAGCGCGCTCGCCGACGCGGCCCTCGCGGCGTGGGTGAGCGAGCGCCCACGCGAGCACATGTTCGTGGTGTGCACCGGCGGCGAGCCCCTCTTGCAACTCGACGAGGCGCTCGTCGAAGCGCTGCACGGGCGGGGCTTCGCCGTGGCCGTCGAGACCAACGGCACGCGGCCCGTACCGCGCGGCGTCGACTGGGTGTGCGTGAGCCCCAAGGCGGGCGGTGAGCTGGTGCTGGCCGGCGGCGACGAGCTCAAGCTCGTTTACCCGCAGGTCGGCGCCGAGCCCGAGCGCTTCGAAGCGATGGCCTTCACGCACCGCTTCGTGCAACCCATGGACGGACCTGATCGCGCTCGCAACACCGAGGCCGCGGTGCGATTCTGCCTCACGCGCCCGGGGTGGCGGGTGAGCCTGCAGACCCACAAGCTCCTGGGCATCCCGTAGTGGTGCTGTTCTTGTGTGAAGGGGCAATCTGGGCGAGAGTCGCGAGACGTACTTCGGTGCGAAAGGGCGCACGACCAGAGCCATGTCACTTTTTGAAATGAACGCCACGCTGAGCGCGCCGCAAGACGCGGCGCAGGCGACGGGCACGGGCCTTCGGAGCGCTCCCCCGCAGGGGCAGCCGGCGTCGGCCACGCGGAGCCTCACGGTGCTCCCGCGCATCGAGGCGACGGGCGACGGCGGGGCGCGCATCGTGACGCCCTCGCGGCCCCGCTCCGAGATGCTCAAGCGCCTGGGCGAGGGGGCCTTCGGCGAGGTGGACCTCGTGCTCGACAACGACATCGAGCGCAAGGTGGCCATCAAGCGCATCAAGGCCAACGTGCTCGACGACGACACCCTCCTGCGCTTCGTGAGCGAGGTGCAGTCGGTGGGGCGCCTCG
>CAISKJ010000345.1 GCA_903885885.1 uncultured delta proteobacterium | reverse complement strand
TCGCTCACCGCCACCGTTCCGTTGAAGGAGCTCGCGTCGCGCGCGGGGCCCAACGTGCGCGTCGGCCTCGTCGTCGCGCCGGGCGAGCGCGCCCTCACGCTGTTGCGCGCCGACCTCGTGACGGCGAAGCACGCGCCGCCCTTCATCGCCTCCCTCGACCTGCGCGAGGCCACCGACTCGCTGCTCGTGAACGCGCCCGAGCGCAAGCTCTTCGACCTGCAGAACCCCGAAGAGGGCTTCTGGGTCGGCACGGGCCGTTGGCGTCTGCGACTGCTCGTCGACTGGGAGCGCACCGAGGTCGAGGGCGACGGGGCCTGGTCGCTCGACGCCAAACCGCTGCGCGTGGAGCACACTCACAGCGCCGCGAACGATCCCAGCGACGCCGTGTGGGAAGACCCCGCGCGCCGCTCGGGCTCGCGCAATCGCTCGTACACCGAGCTCTTTCTCGACACGTCGCACCCGAGCTTCGTCGGTCACGTCGCGCCCGAGGGGATGGACGTTCCCCTCGCGGTGGCCGTGACGCACGCGTACACCAAGGCGGGCTCCGCCGATGGCGGGCTCCTGCTCACGTGGGAGCGCGACCTCCCGATGCGCCTGCGCGATCCGCTGCCGCTGCTGCCGACGTTTCGACGGCTCTCGGGCGTGGGCATCGACTTCGGCACCACGGCCACCGTCGCGGCGTTTTCGCACAAGGGGTACCGCTCGCTGATGCGCCTCGGGTCGCCGCCCGACGAGCGCACCAACCCTGCGGAGAACCCCACGGTGCTCCTCGTCGACGACCACGAGCGCCTGTGGGCCGAGATGGGCGCGACGGGGCCCGCGAAGCGCTTTCCCTTTCTGCTCCGCGTGGTGCAGGCGTCGCACGCCGCGCGCGAGAAGATGTCGGAGTTTCCCAACGCGGTGGTGTCGGAGATCAAGTCGCTGCCCGAGCGCGTGGTGTCGCTCGATCAGTCGCCGCAGCTCCGCGACCGCGAGAAGCGTAGTGACTTTCTGCTCGACGAGGGCCGCGTGCGGGTGCTCGTTCGCACCTACGCGTACCTGCTCGGTCGCGCGATCAATCGCCCGGGGCAAGAGGTCTTTCTCCGCTACTGGCTCACGTACCCCGCCGAGTTCGACGAGCGCGCGCGCACGCTGCTCGTCGAGGAGCTTCGCGCGGGGATTCTCTTGTCGATCCCCGAGGGCATCGCGGCCGACGAGGTCTCGGTGCAGATGCAGGCGACGGAGCCCGAGGCCTACGCTGCCGAGGTGTGCCCCGAGCTCGCGGCGCACCCCGCGTTCGAAGCGCTCGTGGCGAAGTACGGCGAGCTGCGCTTCGCGGTTTTCGACTTCGGCGGCGGCACGCTCGACATCGCGTGCGGTCGCTACCGCCCCGCCACGCCCGACGAAGAGGCCGCGTCGGGCTGCTCGTCGGTGATCGAGACGCTGCAGGTGGCAGGCGACGATCACCTGGGCGGCGACTACCTCACGCACGAGCTCGTGTGGCTTACGCACCAGCACGAGCGCCACCTCCCGGAGATGGAAGACAAGGAGGTGCCCATGCAGCGCCCCGTCACCATTCCCGAGAACAAGCTCGCGCGAAAACCCCATCTGTATAAGCGTTCGCTCGCGGCGCGGCAGAACAAGGTGCGCTTTCAGAACGAGCTTCGCCTCGAGCAGGTGAAGTTCAAGCGCGACAACGAGGTGGCACGCGTCGAGGCCCTGCTGGCGCGTCGCCTCGACGACTCCGAGGTGCCGCTCGAGTCGCTCAAGAGCGACCTCGCGGGCGTGCAGAAGAAGCTCTCGACGCACCTCGAGGAGCGCATTCGCGACGGCGCGCGGCTGCTCGCCAGCATGATCGCGTCGACGCCGTGGGAGCCGGGCGCGACGAGCGGCGCCGCGGGCGGGTCGACCTGGCGCGACAAGGGCGTGGTGATTCTGCTCGCGGGCAACAGCGCGCGGAGCGAGTACGTGGAGCGCGCGCTCGCGCAGGCCCTCGACGCGCCCGACCTCAAGGTGTGGCACCCGGGCGACGCCGCGGCGCCGCAGGGCGTGGTGCTCTACGAGACGCCCTCGCGCCTCGAGCGCGGCGCCGAGATCACGGGCGTGACGCCGAAGACGGCCGTGGCGCTCGGCGCGCTGCGCATCGCCAACCGCGACGTTCACCTCGTGCGGGCGGCGCAGGGGTTCAGCTATTTTGTAGGCGATTTGCGAGGGTTTCCGCCCAAGTTCGTGGCCGTGCTCCCGATGGGCACCTTGCCCGCCGACGCGGCCGCGTGGGGCCCGCACTACCTCGACTTCGGCGCGTGGAACGGCCAGAAGCCCCTGCGCGTCGCGAAGGAGTTCGAGGCCGGTCGCATGACGGCCAACGACGCGCGCGTGATCTCGGTGCGCGCCGACCTGCCCGACGCGCCGGGGCGGCTCTACGTGTGCGCCACGTCGCCGACGCAGATCGCGCTGCACTTCGTGATGGCGGGCGATCAGGTGGCCCGCGCCACGCTCAACCTCGCCCAGTATTTCGACTGACCGCGACGAGGGATCGATGGCCCGCAGCGTCTTCGTCGACGGCGCACCGGTGGGGCGCGTAGGGCCCTTCGTCACTACGATCGCACCGGGCGAAGACGGCCGCTCGATGGTCGCGATCACGAGTGATCGGGGTGTCGGACAGCGCGCGTGGCGCGTGTCGCTCGACGACGGCGCGGTGCGTGCGGCGGGGCCGCGGTGCGTGGGCGCGCAGATGCTGCTGGCGCGCGCGGCGGAGCGCGTATTCTGGGCCAACGCCGAAGGCGAGACGGTGTGGTGGCGCGACCTCGCGACGGGCCTCGAGGGCAGCCTCGCGATGGCCGCGGGCGCGCGCCTCCTCGCGTGCGCTCCCGACGGCCGCCACGTGGTGGTGGGCGACTACAACAACCGGGGCGGCGCGCTCGATGTGACGGTGCTGCGCGTCGACGACGGCGCCGCGGTGTTCGCGCGCGACGTGGGGCTCGCGCCGGTGTTCACCCGCGACGGCGGCGCGGTGATCGCGCTCACGCCGAATCGCTTCGCGCTCTCCCGGGTGCGCCTCGACGGCGGCGGCGAAGAGGCCATCGTGCCGGGCGAGCGGCTCCCGGTGGTGTGGGCGATGCGCGTCGAACGGGACAGCGCGCGGCTCGTGCTCGACTCGTCGGGGCGCACGCTGGTGGTGATCGACCTTGACGTGAACACGGTGGTGGCGCGCTTCGCAGTGAGCCGCGAGACGACCGTGCACGACACCGCGTGCGGGCGGGTCTTGATGCGCGAGCGCATCGATCGGGCGCTCGTCACCACGGTGCGCGCGCTCGAGACGGGCGCGGCGAAGGTGTTCGGCGGCGACCCGAACGCGCCGATGGCGCTCACCCTCGACGGAGCTGCGTTCGTTCGCGCGCGCGGAACGCTCCTCGAGCGCGTTGACGTGAAGTCGGGCGCGGTCACCGCGTGGTGCGACGGCCACGAGGCGCCAGTGCTCGCGGCGGTGTGGTCGCCCGATGGCCGCTGGCTCGCGTCGCTCGCGGCGAGCGGCGTGGTGCGCGTGTTCGACGCGCACGAGGGCGTGCTCCTGTGGGCGCTCGAGACGGCGCGGGGGAGCGCGTCGGCCATCGCGTTCAGCCCCGACGGGCGCTTGTTGTATGCGCTCGGCGGCGCGGCGCTCGTGGCGTGGGAGATGGCCACGGGGCTCGAGGTGCTGCGCCGCACAAAAGCCCGTCAGCGCGTGCTCGCGATGCGCGTGTCGCCCGACGGGCGGCAGCTCCTCACGGTGGGGCAGGGGATGCCCGCGCGGCTCCTCGACCTCGCGACGGGCGAGCGCGTGCGCGCGTTCGACGTTCCCGCGGGCGTCTCCGACGTGCGCTTCTTCTCGGGTGACCGCGCGTGGTTCGGCGAGCCGGGGTGGCCGCGGCCCGAGGGGCAGCCGGTCGCAGTGACCTGCATCGACATGCACGGGCGCGTGCTGACGTCGCACCGTCGCTTGCTCGAGGCGGGCGCGCACTTCGCCGCGCTCGACGACGCGCCCGTCACGGTGGTGACGCTCACAAAGGGGCGCCTCGCGCGCGTCGACCTGCGCGCCGAGGCGAGCGTCTCGGTGATCGCGGTGGGCGTGGAGTACCACCGGGTCTTGTGCGCCCGGGGCGCGTCGGCGCTGTGCGCGAACGACGAGTCCGACGCGACGGCGCTCGTGTCGCTCGACGACGGGCGGGTGATCGACGTGCTGCCAACGCGGCGGCCGGTGAGCGCGGCGTCGTTCGCGCCCGACGGGCGGCGCGTGGCGCTCGTGTACCGCGACGACGGGGTCGAGGTGTTCGCCCTCGGCGAAGGGCTTTCGTGATAGACCCGCGGGTCACTATGGAAGGCGACGACCCGATCGCGAGGCTGTGGGTTCACGCGATGCGCGCCGAGCTCGACGCGGTGACGCTGCGCTTCGAGGCGCAGCTCAAGCAGCACGTGGCGGCCACGGCGGGCGCGCGCCGCGAGGAGCTCGACGCCCTCGCGCAGCAGCTCACC
>CAISKJ010000344.1 GCA_903885885.1 uncultured delta proteobacterium | reverse complement strand
GGTTCGCGTCGGAGGGCGTGCCGTCGCCGGGCTCGGCGCCCGACCAGGTGCGCGTGCGCAGCGCCCCCGAAGTGTACGGCCGGAAGCCGAGCTGCCCGGGGATCGCCCGGAGCGCCTCGATCTTGGACAGCAGGTCGTCGCGCAGCGTCAGGGTGTCAGCCGATCGCGACGCAGCCGCCCGAGGCGGCCCCCGCGTCGCCGAAGTAGTCGTGGAGCGGCTCGACCTCGAAGAGGATCACGAGCCGCTGGATCAGCCGCCGGCCGCGCGCGTAGATCATGTCGATCACCGCGGCATTGTTCTCCGCGCCGAAGAACTCGACCTCGCCGACGAGGGCCTTGATGCTGCCCGTCGCGGTGTTCGTCGTGGCGACTGGCGACGACGCGTCGATCTGCGTCTCGATCGCGTCGAGCTTCGTCAGCACGTCGCCGATCTCCGCGGCCTCTTCGGCCGAGAGAAAGCCTTCGAAGCGCGACTCGAGGCGCGGGTGAATGTCACGCCCGCGCCCGTAGCCGAGGTAGAGCCGCACCTTCTGGCGCTGCGCTTCGGTGAGGTCGATGGCCACGGTCAGCCCCCGCGAGGCCTGCGGCCCCTGCCCACGCGCTGCTCGGCGTCGTCGAGCTGCGCCGAGGTCTCGTCGACCTCTTCGGCGGGCTCGTCAGCCTCCTCGACGGACGCCGCGCCCTTGCCTTCGGCGATGCCCTCGAGCTGTTCGACGAGCTGCGCGCGACGCGCGTTGTTTGCACGCGCGTACTCGGCCCGGAACGACGCGCGCAGTCGGTCGTTGAGTCGGGGGCTCGCGAGGAGCACCTCGGCGCGCGGGTGAAGCGCCTCGACGCCCGACACGACGAGCGCGCCCTCGACGGGCGACGGCCCCTCGACGAGCACCATGCCGCGCGCCTTCACGACGTAGGCGAGGTTGTCGGGGATCTCGACGTTGGCGCCCGGCGCGACTGCGTACGCGCGGTTGCCGACCGAGAACTTCTGTTCGAGCTTGCTGGCGTTGTGAAAGAGCATGGGACGCGGGGCCTCGTGGGGTAGGCGTGGCAGAGGGAGTGCGAGCGCGGCCACACAGCGCGCGCTCGCCGCGGTTGGCTCGTCAGAACCCGATCGCGCGCAGCGAAGCACCCGCGAGGGACGCCGCCATGTGCGCGTTGATGTCGGTCTTGAGCTCGTTGAGCAGCGTGTAGAGCGACAAGGCGCCCGACGCGTCGCTGCTCGAGGTCGCGTGGCCGCTGTCGTCGGCGTGGTGCACGCCCGACTGCGATCGGTGCGCGTTGTAGGCGGCCTTGAGCTCATTCGCGAAGGTGATCGCGGTCGACTGCGAGACGATCGCGGTCTTCGCCGTAGCGACCGTGTTCGTCGAGTCCGCCGCAGCGTGCGCGAGCAGGTCGACGCGGTGCGCGTTGTAGACGTCGGAGAGGTTCTGGGCGAGCACGATGGCCGACGCGAGGTCGGTGGCGTTCGCCGCGGTCACGACGAGTTCGGCAGCGTCCGCGTGAACGGACGAAGCGGCCTCGATGTGACGGATCGCGTTGATCGCCTCGATGAGCGTGCGCTCGTTCGTGGAGGGGTTTCGGACGGTGTTTGCCATGGGGCGCGTCTCCTAATGCGTGTGGTGGGTCGAGAGGCTGAAGGGAGGCCGCGCTTGTGCGGCGCGGGCTCGATCAGCCCCCCGAAGGGGCCGTCAGGGCATCGTGAAGTTGGTGAGGCGCCCGCACGCGTTGGGCTTGTCGACCGCGAGCTGCAGGTAGCTCTGCAGCGAGAAGCGCGACGACGCGCCGAGCGTCGCGATGCGCTTGAGGTACATGCCGAGGGGGATGGGGCCGTAGCCGTCGTCGGCGTCCATCTCGAGGAGCTGCTCGGGGAGCATCTCGTCGGCCATGAGCGGGAGGTACTCGATGGCGATGTGCTCGGGGTTGAGGAGCTGGATCTCGCCCGCGGGCGCGTCCTTGTCCTTGATGAGCACCAGGCCCTCGACGTCGATCACGCCGAGGCTGGAGTTGAGCTTGAACGCGCCGCGGGGCGTCTCGAGGGAGATGTCCGTCTGGTAGCGGCGGTTCGAGTCGTACAGGCTGCCGACGTAGTTGAACACGGCCGGGGGGCACATGCCGATGGTGGGCTGCTCGCCGCACGCGGTGTAGATCGTGTCGCCCACGGCGTTGCGGATGCGCGCGACGGTGAGCGCGCCGCCGCCGGCGTCGATCACGTTCGAGCGCCAGTAGGCGTTCGCCGGGTCGCTGCGGTCGATGCCGCCGTAGGTGTTGTCGTCCTTGAGCGCCACGGCCGAGAGGCCCGCGATCTGGTTCGACGACCCGGTGCCCGTGTAGAGCT
>CAISKJ010000343.1 GCA_903885885.1 uncultured delta proteobacterium | reverse complement strand
CGGCGTCGACGAGGGCGCGCACGGGCCCGTCGCCGCCGAGGCGCGGGGGCTCGACGCGCACGAGGCCCGAGACGCCGTGGGCGCCGCGGTGGCCGCGCAGCATGCGAATCACGTCGGCCGCGCTGTGGGGCCGCGCCTCGGGGTGCCGCCGCAGGAGGGCGTCGACCACCTTGCAGGCCACGCGGGGCGCGTCGGGGGCGCGCGTGCGCAGCGCCTCGGCGGGGCGAAAAACCCGCGCGTACACCATGGCCGTGAGCGCCTCGCTCTCGAAGGGCGTGCGGCCCGTGAGGGCTTCGAAGAGCATCACGCCGAGGGCGTAGAGGTCGGTGCCCGGGCCGACGGGCTCGCGCGCCACCTGCTCGGGCGCGAGGTAGGCGGGCGTGCCCACGAGCTCGCCGGCGATCTCGGCGTGCACCTCGAGGGGCGCGAGCGCGACGCCGAAGTCGAGCACCGTGGGGCGCCCCGAGGCGTCGACGAGCACGTTGGCGGGCTTGAGGTCGCGGTGCACCACGCCCGCGGCGTGGATGCGCCCGAGCGTCTCGAGGAGGGCCACGGTGGTGTCGACGAGCTGCTCCCACGCGCACGGCGTGGCGCAGCCCGGAAAGGGCGTGCCGTGGATGCGGTGCATCACCACGAAGGCCCCCTCGGCGTCGGCGCCCTCGTCGAGGAGTCGCACCACGCCGGGCACGTGCAACAGGCGCAGCGCGGCGATCTCGCGGCGCACGCGCGCGGAGAAGGCGCCCCGCGACGCGTCGCGCAGGAGCTTCACGGCGACCTCGGCGCCCGTGAGCGTGTCGAGGGCGGCCCACACCTCGCCGTGGCCCCCGCGGCCGATGGAGTGCAGCAGCGCGTAGCGGCCCCCCACGGTGCGCGCCACGCCCGGCGGCGCGATCGAGGGCGCGACCGGCGCCGTGGGATCGTCGACGGTGCCAGTCGGTGGCAGCGCCCCGTCGCCGCGGCCACCCTGGTCACGCCCGATCACGGCGCGCACTATACCGACGCAGACCCACCGCGACGAGAGCCTTTGCCTTGGGCGCGCGAAGTGGCGTAGGGGTCGCGCATGCGCTCGAAGCGAACGCGCTCGGTGTACCTGCTCGCGGGTGAGTATTCGTGCCCTCGCGGGGTCACTCCCGCGAGAGTGTTCACCGAGCCGCGCGCGCGGGCCGGGGGCGGGCCGCCGCCGCTCGAGCACCTCATGCGCCTCGCGTGCGAGCGGGCGATCGATGCCATCGGCGGGGCCGAGGCGGCGCCCGCGGTCACGCACCTCCTGGGCATCACGTTCCCCGGTCGCGACGCGGCGTTCTTGAGCGAGGTGCTCAATCGCTTTCTCGACCTGAAGAAGAAGCTCGGCCTCGGCGAGCGGTGCCAGACGCGCTTCGAACTCGGCTCGTCGGACGCGGGCGCGGTGCTCTTCTCGTCGGCGCTGCAACAGCTCCGCGGGGCCGACGGGCCCGCGACGGCGCTCGTGGTGGCGGGGCAGTCGTTTCCGCCCAACGCCAACGTGATCGACACGGTGGCGCGCGTGGTCGAGCCCGAGGAGCGCGACCTCGGGCTCAACATGGTGGCCGTGGGCGACCTCCTCGTCGACGCCATCGCGCACCGCTGGTCCGTCGAGGGCCGCGGCGGCGCGGGCGCCGGCACCGACGAC
This sequence comes from uncultured delta proteobacterium, assembly GCA_903885885.1. Taxonomy (GTDB): domain Bacteria; phylum Myxococcota_A; class Polyangia; order Polyangiales; genus CAISKJ01. The sequence continues at coordinate 3,007 of CAISKJ010000343.1, read as the reverse complement.
GAGTTTCGCCGCTACCTCGACGCCTGGCGCGACGCCAAGCTCACCCTCGCCGACGAGTACCGCGCCGCGCAGCGCTCGCACCGCGACGCGGCCGCGCAGCCCCCGCGGTGGAACCGCCCCTACGGCCGCTGGATGGGCTACCAGCACATGGCCTGGGCCAGCGTGGGCGCCTGCGCCGTGGTGCTCACCACCGACCGCGCGCTCGTCGAGCGGTGGATCGAGCGCGAGCGCTCCCTCGGCCGCCGCCCGCGGCTCGTGCGCGTGCTCGGGGTCGGTGAGGGCGACGCCCGCGGGGCCCTCACGCGCCGCGCCGAGCCCTTCGTGTACTTCAAGGCCATGCGCCAGGCGCTCTCCGAGCTGCGGCGCGCCACGGGCACCAACCCCGACTATCTCCGCGCCTCGGCCTTCGCGGTGCTCCACGACGCGTTCCCCTCCATCGAGCTGGCGTTTCTGCTCTCGCTGGGCTTCTCGCCGCTCGACGCCGCGCAGCGCGCGCTCACCTGGTGGCCCAACCCCTACGGCGGACTGCTCGCCTTCGGGCACGCCCTCGCGGCCTCCGGGCTCGTGCAGATCGCGCGGGCCTTCCACGCCTTTACGCGGCCCGAGATGTACCTCTCGCGCGAGGCGCGGCTGCACCCCGACCTCACCGCCGCGGGCGAGACCGCGCACTGCATCACCACCTCGGTGGGCGGCCCCATGACGCACGTGGTGGCCACGCTGCTCGAGTCGTTTCCGCTCGACGAGGCGTGGGAGCAGACGGCCGATCGCGCCTCCGTTCCGCCCGGCGCGCGGCGCCGCTGGCTCACCGAAGACGCCCCGTCGGAGCAGCCCTTCGCGCCTGCCCGACGGCACCGCCTCGAGTCGTTCGACAGCGAGTCCTTCGAGCACAAGACCCGCTGGGTGGGCGCCCTCGCGCAGCGTTACCTCGACGCGCTCCCCGAGGGCTGCGCGGTGCTCGAGGCCCGCTCGAGCTTCACCGTGGCGCGCCTGCCCGACGCGCTGCTCCCGCTGCCCGCGCGCTTTCTCGACGGGTGGCGCCCCGCGGCCGTCGCGTACCGCGACTGGAGCGCGCCCGTCGACGACGCACTCACCGCGCGCCTCCGCGCGCTGCTCGCCTCGCGCGACGAAGACGCCGAGGGGCGCAGCCCCATCGACCTCGCCTGCGAGGCCATCGAGGCCCACGCGCGCGCCCTCTTCACCGTGTGGAAATCGTCGCACCCCGACGCCGCCGACGAGCGCGTCGTGCAGCAAGACCTCCGCGACGCCCTCTACCACGCGCTGCGCCTCCCGGTGGGCCTCGTGAGCGCGCGCTCCCCCGCGGGCGACCCCGAGACGTCGCGGCGCCTGTGCCTCCTCGCGAGCGCCATCACCGGGCACAACGAGGCCCCCGTGGGCACGCTCCTGCGCCTCGAGGAGCACCCGCGCATCGCCGTGGCGGTGGCCGTCGACGCGTCGCTGCCGGGGGTGATCCCGCCGTGGTACCGCGGGCTCGGCGAGGGCGCCGCGGGGCCCGGGCCGTCGGTCACGCTGCGCGACACGCTGCACGGGCTCTCGCGCGCGCTGCGGGCGGGGCCCATCACGCGCGAGATACTCCAGGGCCTGCGCGAGGCGGCCACCGAGGCCGTCGACGAGCTGCTCGCGGCGCCGCAGAGCCCGCCGCACCCGGGCCTCGTGCGCCTCATGCACGAGCTCGTGCTCGACCCCGACGAGGACCGCGCGCGCATCCTCGCGGCGCTCGAGGTGTGGCTCAACGACGGCGCCGCGCAGCGCGCCGACGACGGCGAGACCTTCGCGTACTGCGTGGTCGCCCTCGCGCAGGGCGCCGCGGAGGGAGACCTCACGCGGCGCCTCGAGGCCGTGGCGCGCGCCATCCGCCGCGCCGAGGGGTGGTTCGGCGGCGCGGCGGTGATCCACGAGCGCGTGGGCGACGTGTTCGCCATCACCGTGTCAGACCCGCGCACGCGCTCGCACGACGCGGCCTCGTGGACGAGCCTCGCGCGCTTCGCCCGCGACGTGTACCAGGGCTGCCTGCACGACGGCGTGCGGGTGCGCGCGGCGGCGTGCATCGACCGCGGCCAGCGCTTCCGCGAGGTCGACGCGCACCACGGCGTGGTGGGCGCGGTGCAGTTCGCCGTCGACCGGGTGATCCACGACGGCGACCGCGGCGAGGCCGTGGCCCTGGTGATGCGCGCGTCGGTGGCCGAGCGCCTCGCGCACGGCGCCGACGCGTTCGAGGCCGTGTGGCAGCGCGCGGGCGGCGAGCCCCTCGGCGTGGGCGACCGCGGCGAGTTCACCGCCGACGTGGGCGATCGCGCGCTGCGCTTCTGCTACGAGCTGCGGCGCAGGGGTGATGGCGACGCGCCGGGCGAGCTGCGCAGCGCGGGGTAGACGACCCCCCGCCGACCCTCACGTGCCCGGGTAGGCGTGGTCGAGGCGCAGCACCTCGTCGCAGGGGCGGCACATCGCGTTGGCGAGGCCCGAGTTGCGCCGCGTGCGCCCCGCCACGGCCTTGAACACCGCGCCGCTCTGCGCCTCGTCGCACGCGAGGCACGCGTTGAGCGAGCCGTCGGGCAGGTGGTAGGGCGCCGTGAGGAGCGCCGCGCAGGTGTCGAGGCACCGCGCCCGCGTGTGCAGGGTGTTGTACGCCCACACCTGCGCGCACGGCCGCGTAAACCCGAGGTCGGCGAGGCAGGTGACGAGGGCGTCGAGGGAGTCGCCGTGGAGCACGCCGCAGGTGCGCACCGGGGCCGTGAGGTCGGGCGTCCCCGCGTACACGGCGAGGTCGGTGAGCGACGAGCACACGCCGCACGCGCCGCCGTGCGACACGACCGCGCCCGCCGCGCGGGCCACGGTGGCGCTCGCGAAGGTCTCCATGCGGTAGCCCGTGGGCGTCGCGAAGCGCGCGGCGCACACCGTCTCCGCAGGGGCGGGCGACGGCGCGGGCTGCGCGTACGGATCGGCGGCGAGCGCCGACGGCGGCGCGAGGTCGGTGAGCGACCGCAGCGCG
>CAISKJ010000342.1 GCA_903885885.1 uncultured delta proteobacterium | reverse complement strand
GCTCGCGCCCGCTTCGCGGAAGCGGATGACGCCGCGGCTGTCGACCATGATGGTCTCCGGCAGCGCATCGGTCGTGAAGAACGGCGAGGTGACGCCCGACGGGTCGATCAGCTCGATGTTCGTCAGCCCGTAGTTGTCCACCCAGTCCTGGCAGAACTCCGGGGTCGGCGCGGTCCGGTCGGGGTTCTGCACGATGACCTGGATGACCCGCACGCCATCGGCGCGGTAGCGCTCGGTGACGCGCTCGGTCAGCTCCGCGCTCTCGTCCATGCAGGGCCCGCACCACCCGGCCGCGATCGAGATGACCGTGAGCCGCGTGTCGCAGAAGTCGTCGCCGTAGAACGAGTACGGGGTGCCGTCGCACTGGTCGAGCGTGAACGGCTCGATGGTGCGGCCCACCGACGTGCCGTAGGGCTCCGCCGGAATCTCGCACGCGCTGCCGCTGCCGGAGTCGGACAGCATGATGCCGCCGGCGTCCACCTCGGCGGGCGGCGTGTCGCCGCCACCGCATCCCGCGAGCCCGAGCACGAGCAGAACCAGACTCACTGCACGCATGGAAACCTCCCTGACGATCCCTGACACCCTGGTGCGAACGGTGCGCGTCTCACGGCCGCTCAGGCCGCAGGAACGCAGATGCCGTTGCTGAAATTCACCGTCGTTCCGCTGCCGAGCTGGAACGACTGGCGGCACCCGTAGCCCGAGCGGCAATCGCTGTTCGAGGTGCACGAGTCGAGGCAGCTGCCGAGGTCACCGCGGGTCAGCGACCCGCTCGGGAAGCAGACCGCGTCGCCGGCGCAGGTGCCCGCGGGCAGGGTCTCGCCGTCGAAGAGGGTGTTGTTGTTCCAGCCGGTCGGCAGGATGCACGGGCCGGCGCAGTACCCGCCGGGCCACACGGTCGCGGTGCCGTCGCCGTTGTCCTGCCGGGTGAGGCAGTTGGCGGAGAGGCAGTCCTCGGCCAGGCCGCACGCGGCGCCGGTCTCGCCGCCCGACGTCGGCACGGTGCCGGCGGCGACGCACTGCCCCGAGTACCCGTTGCACGAAGCGCCCGCGCCGCAGTCCTCGTCGCTGCCGCAGAGGCCGATGCAGAGCCCGCCCGAGGGGGGGAACTCGCCGGTGCAAGTGAAGCCCGAGCGGCCGCAATCGGCGCCGTTCTCGCAACGCTGCTCGCAGTACGCCTGCGTCTCGCCGGTGCGCGTGAGGCAGTGGTTGTAGATGACCCCGTCGTCGCACTCGGTGCGGTCGGTGCACGGCACGGTGCAGAAGCCTCCGGGCCAGCCGTCCACGTTGCGCCGGCAGATGGCGCCCACGCCCGGGCACTGCGAGTCCTCGACGCACGCGCCGAAGATCCGGCTCGGGCGCAGCACGGCCGCGTCGGGGGAACCTGCGCCACCGTCGACGTCGGCGGGCGGGGTCGAGCCGCACGCGCCGAGAAGAGACGACACGATCGAGAGGGCGAGGAGGCAGACGGAGCGTTGCATCGTTGGAGCACGATGGTCACGGAGGAACGCGTGCGTTGTCAAACGAATCCCGTTCGTGATATCCCGAACGCCTCATGCATCGACGCCCGTACCACGCCCTGGCCTTCCTCCTCGCGCTCAGCGGTCTCGCCCTCGTCGGGTGCGGCTCGACGCCACCTTCGGGCGCCGACGGCGGCGTCGACGATGCCGGCAACCCCGACGCGGGACCGCCGGACGCGGGCCCCCCGTTCGCGTGCACCGACGCGACGCGCGTCGACGGCATGATGGACGGCACGGTGCAGGTGATGTTCGACACGTCGATGACCGAGACGCGCCCCCGCGACCTCGGGCTCGGCTGCGGCAACACGAGCCCCAGCGCCCGCTGGGCTCCGCAGGAAGTCATCGAGTTCCACGTGCCGGGCACGGGACGCGTCGCGGTCGACGTGGACACGACCGGCTCGGGCACGCAGAACGACTTCAACACGCTGTTCCAGGTCCGCGAGCGCTGCGAGGCGGTGCCGGCGGTGGCGCCCTTCCCGCCCAGCTGCTTCGACGACACCAACGCGTCCGAGCTCGCCGCGAGCGGTTCGTTCATGGCCGAGGGCGGCAGCACCGTCTACATCGTCGTCACGGGGTTCAGCGAGCCCCCCGCCGAGCAGCGGGCGGTGGACGAAGGGCGCGTCGACGTGAGCATCGGCGTGCGCGACAACGCGGCCCCGACCGCGACCTCGGGCTCGCTCGTGCTGGCGCTCGCCGACACGGTCGTCGACGCGGCGGGCATGGACGCGGACGCGGACGTCATCGGCGTCGCGATGAACTTCTACGGGCCGACCGGCGCGCTCCTCGACATCTACGGCGACGGCAGCGCGACGCTCGACGGCGACGCGTTCTTCCTGCGCTTCGACCGCGTCACGGGGGGCACGGACTACGCCGGCACGCTCCGCGTGGACGGCACGCGCATCGGCATCGCGGCCTTCCTTCGCGCGGTGAACGCCGCGGAGGCCGACCTCCGCGTCTTCGACCGCGCCTACGAGACGAGCGCGCCGCTGCGCGTCGAGGTCATCGACGCCGCGCCGGTCGGGCTCGGCGCGGCCTGCGACGTGCGCAATCCCTGCTCGCCCCCGCTCACCTGCACGGGCGCGGGCGGCACCACGTGCGACGTCACGGGTCCGGCGCGCGTGCTCTGCGACAGGGCCCCCGCGCTGATGATCGCGCCCGTGGCCGACACCGCGCAGACCGCGACCGCCACGGGCCGCGTCGGCGGCGCCGCGGGCGTGTGGGTGGGCTCGATGTGCGGGAGCAGCCCCGCGAACGCGACGGCGGGCAACGAGCTGGTCTACTCCCTCACGCTCCCCGAGGGCTCGTGGGACGTGACGGCGACGACCGCGAACGCGACGACCGGCGACCTCGACACGGTGCTCTACATCCGCAGCAACTGCCTCGATCCCCTCTCCCAGGTCGGCGCGTGCTCGGACGACATCGGCGGGATGAACCTGGCCAGCCAGGTGAACCTGCAGGCCGTCGGGGCCGGCACCTACGCGGTGTTCGTCGAGCAGTTCGCGGGCGGCCGCGCGGCGGCCAACGTGCAGGTCTCGGTCCGCGTCTCGGCGGTCATCCCCTCGGGCGGCGCGTGCGACATGGCGCGCATGCAGAACCGCTGCGCGAGCGGGACCTGCACCGCCGGACTCTGCCCGTGAGCTGAGCGCGCCGCGCCTGCGGTGCACG
>CAISKJ010000341.1 GCA_903885885.1 uncultured delta proteobacterium | reverse complement strand
GATGCCCAGCACGTTGGCGGGCGTCGGCTCGACGCCGTGCTCGCGCGCGAAGAACTCTTTCACTGCGTAGAGGGGCGAGGTGCCGATGTCGCCGTACACGACGCCGAGGGCGCCGATGGCGAGCTTGGTGAGCGCGCCGGTGCCGCCCTCGTGGTGGCCGTGACCTTGCGCGCTCACACTCGGATGTGGCGCTTCGTCGGAGGAGGCGACCGCTTCTGTCTCGTTGGCCATGACGGGCGCGATGTCTACCCCCGCCCGCCGCAAGACACAACCGATACCGCGCCTTGCGCCAGGCTACGAAACGCGCCTCAGAAGCGCAGCGCCCCGGCGGGGCGAACGGCGCAAAGCCCGTCGGCGTTGAGGTGCCCCGCCGCGCGCGCGCTGAAGGCCACGAAGTCGCGCAGGTCGTTGATGCCCGCGGTGCCGCCGATGTCGAGCGAGAGCGCCGCCGCGTTGCGCGCGGTGTAGCCCATGGTCTGCCCGCCGCGGTCGGGCACGGGGCGGTTCATGCGGTCGCGGAGGTTGGTGGGCACCACGCTCATGAGGTCGTCGAGGGTGACCACGCCCATCGCGCCGGCGCCCATCGCGCGCGCGGCGATGGGGTCGAAGTGCAGGGGCGGGTCTTCGCGGCCGAGCGCCTCCCAGAACGCGTGGTCCATGTGGAAGGTGATCTGCGCGCGGGCGCGCCCGTTGGCCGAGGGCTGCACGCCGGGCGCGTCGGCGCCGTTGTCGGGGTTGTTGCAGTTGGCGTAGGTCGACGGCGCGCCGAAGCCGAAGGAGAAGCGCACCGCCGTGGGGTACTCGGCGAACACCGAGCCGGGCGCCGGGGCGGTGCCGCGGTAGGTGGCCGTGCCCTCGATGAGCTGCGTCCACCCGCGGGTCACCATGGTCTGGTAGGCGGTGAGGTCGCCGGCGTCGAGGTTGACGTTGGTGGCGGCCATCGTGGCGGCCACGGTGTCGTACGAGAAGGCGTAGCGCACCGTGGGGTCGAGCGCGGCGCCGCTGTCGGCCGCGGTGAAAACGAAGAGGGGGATGGCCGTCTCCTCGCCGCCGCCGGCGCCCGTCACGGGCCCTTGCTTCTGCACGTTGACGGCGTAGGCGCGCGGGTTGAGGGCCACCGCGCCGCCCACCGCCGCGGGGTCGCTCGGCGTGGTGCCGGGGCCGTTGAGCCGCACGTTCTTCACCGTGACGAGGATGCGGCTGAAGCGCACCTCCCACCCGTCGACGAAGACGGGCTCGCCGGCCGGCGGCATGGCCGCGTAGGCGAAGCCCTGCTGGCCGAAGCCCTCGCTCGAGATCGACACCTGCACCGTGCGCGGCGCGTTGGTCGCCATGGTGAAGGCGCTCGGCGCGGGCGTGGCGCCGAGCGCGTCGGTGCCCGGGTACGTGGGGGCGGCGCCCGCGGGCGTCGCGTCGGAGCAGCCTGCGCCCGAGAGCGCGAGGGCCGCGAGGAGCGTGAGTACCGGTCGCGCCCACGCCGAGTGCGTGCGCGCAGCGAGCTTCGTGTCGGGCATCGGTGACCTCCGCGGCGCGCCCCAGTGCGCCGACGACGCATACCTAGAGCAACACGCAACTCGATTGCAATTACATAATAGATCCAACAGGCCGCGCCGCGTCGCGCACGCGCAGGGCGCGGTCGCGCCACGCTTCGAAGCCCTCGCGCAGCGCGGCCTCGACGGCGGTGCCCTCGAGCACGCCCATCGCGGCGGCGATCGCCTCGACGGTGCACAGCGCGCCCGCGCGCTCGCTCCGCCGCAGGTCGTAGGTTGAGGTCGCCACCGTGGGGAGCGTCACGGCCTCGGCGCCCTGCGCGGCCGGGTCGCGGCGGTGAACGCGCCGGGCCTGCGCCCACGTCCCGTCGGGCACCACGAGCACGAGGTCGTCCGTTGCATCGTCGGGTCGCAGGGGCCGCGCGCCCTCCGACGGAAAGAGCACCAGGCGCCTCCCCGCGGGCACGTCGCCGACGGCGGCGTCGCGCGTGCCGCGGAGGCGCACCGAGGCGCCCTGGAGCATCGCGACGGCGAGGCGTCCGGTGTTGGTGCTGCGCACGGCCTCGATGTGGTGCATCACCACCACCACGCGCGTTCGCACGGCGAGCGAGGGGAGCGCAGCGCACACGCACAGCCCCTCGGGGAGGCCGCAGCCGCCGCAGCGGACGAGCCTCCACCCGCGCAGGTCGCGGCCGCCGAGGGTGGGCTTCGACGCGCTCACGCGAGGTGCGCCCGCAGGCGCCCCCAGAAGCCCGCGCGGCGCCTCGGGAGCGTGACGCGCCTGGCGCCCGCGAAGCGCGCGAGGCCCGCGAGCGCATCGGCCACGGAGCGCGCGAAGTGCTCGTCGTCATGCGCGCGAAACCACGGTTCGAACCACGCGTCGAGCACCGTGAGCGTCGCCTGCGGGCGATCGAAGCGCGGCTCGATGCGCCCCACGAAGCGGTCGCCGTACAGGAGCGGGAGCACGTAGTACCCGTACGATCGCTTCACGACGGGCGTGTAGATCTCCCACGTGTAGTCGAAGTCCCAGAGGGCGCCGAGGAGCTTGCGGTCCCACACGATGGGATCGAGGGGCGCCACGAGCGTCGCGGCGGAGGCCGTCGTCGCGGGCTGCGCGGTCTCGTCGAGGAGGGTGAGCTCGTCGCCGAGCACGTAGCGCTCGCCGCGCACGCCCTCGACGGTGACGGGCACGAGGGCTCCCTCGCGCGCGAGCCATTGCGTCGCCGCGCGTCGCGTCGCGGCGTCGCCGAGGCCCACCCAGAGCTCGGCGCTCCCGCTGGCCCCGAGCAGGCCCATGGCGCGGTGCCGCGACAGGAGGCGATGCCGCACGGCGTCGTCGCGCGGCACCGTGCGGTCGAGCACGTCGCGGGGCACGAGGCGCTCCATGAGGTCGTAGTGCTTGCGGTTGCCGTCGCGTCGCGCGATGCCGATGCGGCCCGTTTCGAAGAGCGCGTCGAGGGCGGCGCGTCCCTCGCTGGTGAGCGTTCCCCAGTAGCCCGTCACCTGCGCGTCGTGCTCCTTCGCGACGGCGGCGGCGCCCGCCGAGCCCTCCGCCGTGATGCGCGCGAGCACCGCCGGCGCGACGGTGGCGCCCTCGGCGAGCGCGCCCTTCGCGTGGCGCTGCGCGGCGCGCTCCCACGCGAGGCGGTGCCACGGCAGCTCGTCGATCGGAACGAGGTTGAGCGACTTGTTGTACACCTCGACGAGGCGCCGCTCGGGGCCGTAGAGCCACCCGTCGCACCACGCGCGCTCGTAGCCCGCGACGCGCGCGTGCAGCACGAGGTCGTGGTTGCGCGCGCCGGGCACGTCGATGGGGTCGAACTGCAGCGACCCGAGGCGCCGCGTCACCGCGAGCACCGAATCGGCCGTTGCGGGGAGCGCGCGCGGCGGCGCGAGCATGTGCCGTCGCACCACGAAGCGGCGCGCGTGCTCGCGCGAGAGGTGGCGCGTCTTCGAGAGGGAGGGCATGGCGGGGCGTCGCGGGAGGTCAGCGGCGCGAGGCGCGGGGCTTCGCAGCGGGCTCGCGTACGACCGCGGCGGCGGTCTTGAGCGTGGCTGCGCGACGGAGCCAGCGGTCGAGCGTCGCGAGGTCGGTGCACGCGAGGATCTGCGCGCGGATCTCATCGGTGACCGCGATCTCTCGCGCCGAGAGTACCGAGAGGATCGCGTCGGCCTTGCCTTCGGCCTTGCCCTCGTTCTGCGCCTTGTTGCGCGTCTCGTCGAGGATCTCTTGCCACGGTGACGGGAGCTTGATGGCTGCGAACGAGGGGTGAACCATGAGTGCCTCCAGGCGCTTGCGAAAGGCGGGCGCGAGCGCCTCCAAGAGCATCGAAAGGTATCCGGCGCGGTGCTCCGCGTCGAGCGCATGCAGCACCGCGGGTAGCACCGGCAGCAGCGCTTCGACCTCGGGGCGATGACCGTGCGCGACCGCCGCGAGGAGCGTGAGCTCGGGGTGGCTCGCGGCGACCGCAACATCACCCGTCAGCGGGAGCGCCTCGGGGCCGAGCACGATGGCGAGCGGGTACGCGACGCCGCCCGTGATCTCGATCGGCGCGCGCGCCCACCGAGCGACAAGCGCGTCGGGCGCCACCACGAGCAGCCACACGGGGCGCCGCGACCGCGCGCGTAGCGCCGCGACGTAGACGGGCCACACCCACGGCTTGTCGGCGTCGACGCCG
>CAISKJ010000340.1 GCA_903885885.1 uncultured delta proteobacterium | reverse complement strand
CGCTCGTGATCGCGCTGCTCCCGCTCGCGCTCGCGCGCCTCCATCGACGCCGCGTCGAGGCGACGGCGACGCTCGTCGCGATCGTCTCGGGGTTGTTTGTCTTCACGCTGCTCCAGCAGCGCTTCGGCCGCGCGCTCGCGGGCCCCATCGCGCCGGTCGCCGCCCTCGGTCTCGCGGAGCTCGTCGACCTCCTCTCGCGGCGCCGCGCGTCGCGCCTGATCGCGTGGGCGCCCCTCGCGCTCGCGCTCGTGTGGCTCGGCGCCGACAGCGGCGCGCGCGCGATGTTTCGCCCCGCCCCCGCGGGCATGATCACCGGGCTCCTCGAGGGCGCGGTGCTCCTCCGCGACCACGCGCCGCCGCCGGGTCGGGGCGCGGCGGTGCTCACGTTCTCTTCGTATGGGAGCGAGGCCCTGTACCTCGCGCGCCGCCCGGTCGTCGTGTCGGGCTTCGGCCCATACCTCGACCGCGCCCTCTACGAAGAGTCGTCGGCCGCGTGGCGCGCCTCGGAGCAGCGCTTCGTCGCGCACCTCACGCGCCGCGACGCGGGGCACGTGCTCGCCACCACCTCGTCGCTGCTCAACCTCGGAGCGCCCCACGACCCGCGCCCGTTTCGGCGCACCGACGACGGGCGCGAGGTTCTCAACGACGCTTATTTTCAGAGGTTTCCCGTCGCGGTGATGGTGCTCGCCGGGTCGGGCAACGCGCGCCACGCGATGCGCCACCTCGAGCACCTGCGGCTCGTGTTCGCGGGCGGCGGCCTCATCGGCTCGCGCGAGGTGCCGCTGCCCGACGCGTGGGCGTACGAGCGCGTGGCGGGCGCCCGCATCACGGGCGCGGCCCCCGACGGCGCGCTCATCAAGGCCGCGCTGCCGGTCACGGTGCGAGGGCGAACGCGGCAGTGGGAGGCGTGGACGCGCGCCTCGCAGGGCAGGTGGACGCTCGTCGTGCCGCTGGCGACCGCGACGCGCGAGGGCTCCGTCGCAACGGGGGCGCGCTACGTGGTCACGCAGGACGCGCGAGAGATCGGCTCCGTCGCGGTCTCCCTCGACGACGTGCGCGGCGGCCGCGAGGTCGTCGTCGCGCCGTGACGAAGGCCGTTGCCCGGCGCGCCGCGGGGCGGCACGATGCCGCCCCATGTGGTGGAACGATCCGCGCAAACTCAAGGTCCCCTCGGCCGCTGACTCCCTCCCCGGGCGCGACAAGGCGCTGACGGTGGCGCCCCATCACGCGGTGCTCGGCACGCGCGTGACCCCTCCCTTCGACGAAGGCCTCGAGAGCGTCGTCTTCGGCATGGGCTGCTTCTGGGGCGCCGAGCGCCGCCTGTGGCAGACGCCAGGCGTCAAGGTGACCAGCGTGGGCTACGCGGGCGGGCACACGCGCAACCCGACCTATCACGAGGTATGCAGCGGGCGCACGGGCCACGCCGAGGTGGTGCGCGCCGTGTTCGACCCGCGCGAGACCTCCTACGAGGCGCTGCTCAAGGTCTTCTGGGAGAGCCACGACCCGACCCAGGGCATGCGCCAGGGAAACGACGTCGGCACGCAGTACCGCTCTGCGATCTACTGCGAGGGCGCGACGCAGCGCGCCGAGGCGGAGCGCTCGCGCGATGCCTACCAGCACCTGCTCTCGGCCGCAGGCTACGGGCCGATCACCACCGAGATCGCAGACGTCACGCGCTTCTACTTTGCGGAAGACGACCACCAGCAGTACCTGGCCAAACACCCGGACGGCTACTGCGGCCTCGAGGGCACCGGCGTCGCGTGCCCCGTCGGACTCACGCGCAGCGCGTGATTCTGTCTCCAAGCGCGGGTGTCATGGGCCCGACCTGCCGTGTTCGGTCACCCTCGGGTGACCAATCGTGTCACCTGCCCCGCGCGCCAACGTGCTCGTCCCCGACTGCCGCAACTTGCCGCGCTCGCCCCCCGCGGGTGGGGTGTCTCGGAAATCACCGGCGCCAGGCCCCGGGTTTTGTCTAGAACCCAAGGCGATAGAGGCAATTTGCCGCGCGCCCTCGCAAAGATCTCGTGGGCCCAATCGGGTACCTGTATTCTCCGAAGCGGAGAGGGCGGCACGGTGTCTGCTTTCTACTTCGATCACTGTGCGACCCGGGGACACGTTTCCGAACGGTTCGACACGTTGCACAACAGCCTGAACAAGTTGAGGAGAGTATTCATGAAGCGTTCGATCAAGCGTCTGATGGCTGGCTTCACCCTCGTCGAGCTCATGATCGTGGTCGTGATCCTCGGCATCCTCGCCGCCGTCGCGATCCCCGCCTTCACCCGCTACGTCAAGCGCTCCAAGACCTCGGAAGCTCAGGGCAACATCGCCAAGATCTACCAGGGTCAGCTCACCTACTATCAGCGCAACCTCGAGCGCGGCGGCACGCTCTTCGTCAACGCCAGCGCGCTGCCCGCGACGGCCCCCGGCTCGGCGAAGTTTCCCGCCAACGTCGACCAGTGGAACGCCAACAGCGATTGGGCCAACATCGGCTTCTCGCTCGATTCGGCGCACTACTACCAGTACACGTCGCCCGGCGGCGCCACGGGCTTCACGGCCCGCGCGACCGGCAACCTCGACGGCGACGGCACCTACTCGACCTTCGAGCGCACGGGCACCTACGCCAACGGCGAAATCCAGGGCTCGCAGATCATCATCACCAACGAGCTCGAGTGACACGGCGCTGACGCCCATCGCCGGGAGCCACCTTCGGCCCTATGAGCGCCATCGCTCATAGGGCCGATCGCATTTCGAACGCCGGCCGCGCGCTGTGCCGCACAACGCCCCGCCCGATCGTGCATCGCGCTCAATTCTGTCGTCACTGCCGTTTTTGGTCATCGCGTGGTGACGGATCCCGTCACCGCGCTGACGGGATCCCCACAGCGCGCCAACCCGTTGGCTCCCGCTCGGCCCACCCCCAGACATCGCCACAACAGCGCATTTTGCGGGCGTATTTGCGCTTTTCGCGGCGCGAGGCGCGGTGTTCGAAGGGCAGCGAGGGGCCCCTCGCGTCGCTGGCACAGCCCCTGCTTCATAGTGGGCACTGCGCTACGGTCCGACGCTCATAGAGGGCGGCGACCCTCAACCCAGCGCAATACCGTCTGAACACGGAGGTTTTCCATGAAGCGTTCGATCAAGCGTCTGATGG